>CAJOPI010000132.1 GCA_905236275.1 uncultured Lachnospiraceae bacterium
ATTAAAAGCATCTGCAAATGTCTCTTTCTTCCCTAAATACTGTTTTGCCTCAGCATCAAGCGCACCCACTGCGCCACCTCCTTTATACTGGCAGCACAATTATGCGCCTTGTCTTCTTAAGCTGATTTTAACACAATCAAGGTTTAGTTTCCATATTTTTATGAATGGCGGCTGTCAGCTGCGGTCAGCGTTATATTTTACCCCACGTCTTCTCCTTTCCGTTCAGCATCTCTTTTTGCAATTTCCGCTTTTTTCTTTTCGATAAGTTCCTTGATATTAACCTTCTTCCGGGGATTTTTCTTCTTCTCTTTTTCCAAGTTCTTTTTAGCAATTTCTTCTCGTTTTTTCTTTTCCATTGCTTTCTTTTTAGCTATTGCCATTGCTTCGGATATTGCCTTAAGCCTGTTGGCGTGACCTTTCAAAGCATCCGCTTTTTCCTTCAGGTATTTCTCCATTTCTGTCAGGTATTCGGCAAGGGCGGAATCGTCTTCAAAATTATGAGGATTAAAATCGACTTTCACTTGGTTAATATAAACTGCATTCTCATTCAGCAGATTATAGAAATCATCCTCCCGCTCTTTACCCTTGTAGCAGACAAGAATATCCAGATCAGAATTTTCCCTTTCTATTCCTCTGCACCGGCTTCCGACAACTATAATATCTGTCAGTTCACCTTCAATTTCATATGCATCCATAACTGCCTTAACATGATTCCTGATATTCTCTTCCACATCCCAGGAATCCATATCATCTATCAGATGAAAGTTTTCACTGGTCCTCAGCTTAAACTTCCGTATTATTTCAATCGGATCATTATCCATATAATTCACGCTCCTTCCTTCTGTTTCATATAGCCTGTTCAAGCACTTTCGTATGCTTTTCCTCTGTCTGTATAGTTTCCTTCTCAGTTTTTTTATCCATATTCAGCAACGCATTAAGCTCTGCAAGTTTCTCCAGCTTTTCATTCAGCTCCGCTTCTTTCGGGAACGGTTTTGAAACTTCGCTTTTGGCTGCTTCAAGCTGGTTTTTGACATTTGCAAGCTTGTCTTTTGCATCATTCAGTTCTTTACCCATACCGTCTAAAAGATTGTTCATCCTTGTTATATTTCCTGCCAGATCACGACGAAGCTCTGCATTATGACTTACAGCACCTTTCAGATTCAGAATATACTGCATGGTCAGCGGTTCAAATGAAGCTGCCATCTTAAAACCGTTATATTCGCCTATATTTTCCGACGAAACACCTAATGGTATCTTCTTACAGGCTTCTATCAGTGCAGTACCACCTTCTTTCCGCTCATGAAACGTGTTTCCCTTAATAATAATTTTGAACTCTTCATTATCTGCGGGCTTATTCATTTCATAGAGCTTGATATCCTTTTCGAGCCCTTCTATCTTTTCCGTAAGCTGAGCTATCTGCCTCGGATAGTCTTTCGATATATTATCCTCAAGCCTGTATTTCTGACTCATGAAATTCGACTTTGCAAGTTTCAGCTTCGCCACATCCACATCAAGTGACATCTTAAGTTTTATATTTTCATTCCCGGTCGCAAGTGCCTTAACTTCTGCAAATGTGAGTGCTGTTTCGTCAATATCCTCGCAGGACCGCACCGGACTTTTGCTCGTCATTATCTGTGATATGAATTTCTGCTTGTTCTCAAGCGTCTGCCACATGTACGCGTCAAATGTATTTTCTGTTATATATCTGAATATCTTTACCTTTTTGTTTTTATTACCCTGCCGCAATATTCGGCCTTCGCGTTGTTCGATGTCAGACGGCCGCCAGGGTATATCTAAATGATGAAGAGCTATAAGTCTATCCTGGCAGTTTGTTCCAGCCCCCATCTTTGCAGTTGAACCCAAGAGAAAACGGACCTGTCCGCTTCTTACCTTTGCAAACAGCTCCGCTTTCTGATTTTCCGTATGAGCATCATGAATAAATGCTATTTCATTTTGATCTACGCCACGTTCTATAAGTTTGTCCCTTATATCGTAATAAACGCTGAAGGATCCTTCACCATGAGGTGTCCCCAAGTCGCTGAAAATCAACTGGGTGGATTTGTCTTCCGCGGTTTCCTTATAAATTTCATAAGCCCGGCTGACACACGCATTTACCTTTGAATTCTCGTCATCAGACAGCATATCGCTTATCATCCTCTGATCAAGTGCCAGCTTTCTTCCGTCATTTGTTATTCGAAGCATATTGTCTTCCGAAGGATCTACCGAACTGTTTCTAACTTTTTCCGCCCTGTCGGCAAGAGCCTCGACCATTTCCTTCTGCGCTTCGCTCGGTTTTAATTTTACATTCTCATATTCTGCTTCAGGTATGGGCAGATTAAGCATATCAGCCGTTTCTATATCTGCACACTCCTTAAAAAGTGATATTAGTTCCGGCAGGTTAAAGAACTTTGCAAATCTTGTTTTTGCCCTGTATCCCGTTCCTTCCGGTGCAAGCTCTATTGCCGTAGTTGTTTCCCCAAAAGTCGAAGCCCATGCATCAAACTGATCGAGTCCCATTTTCCTCAAGGTACTGAACTGCAGATAACGCATATTTCCATAAAGCTCCACGACGCTGTTACTCAACGGTGTCGCAGTAGCAAATGTAACTCCCTTACCTCCGGTAAGTTCATCCATGTACTGACATTTGTTGAACATATCCTGTGATTTCTGAGCCTCATTTTGCGCTATTCCCGCAACATTCCTCATTTTGGTATAAAGGAAAATATTTTTGTAATTATGTGATTCATCGCAGAAAATACGGTCAACCCCAAGCTGTTCAAAGGTTACAACATCATCTTTTTTCGAATTATCGTTGAGCCTATCAAGCTTTGTAAGCAGCGTTTTCTTCAGTTTCTCCATTTCCTTTATTGTATAACGCTCGCCCCTTTCAGCTTTCGTCTGCGATATGGCTTCCGTTATCTCATCAATCTGCCGCTGTATTATTGCTGTCTGGCGTTCTACCGAAAGAGGGATTTTCTCAAACTGGCTATGTCCGATTATTACCGCATCATAATCCCCGGTTGCAATTCTTGAGCAGAATTTCTTTCTGTTTGCCGGTTCGAAATCCTTTTTTGTAGCAGCAAGAATATTTGCTCCGGGATATAGTCTTAAGAAATCACTCGCCCACTGCTCTGTAAGATGATTCGGCACGACAAACAGTGACTTTTCTGCAATTCCAAGTCTTTTGAGTTCCATTGCCGCAGCCGCCATAGTATATGTCTTTCCTGCACCGCATACATGGGCGAGAAGGGTATTATCCCCATATAGTATATGTGCAACTGCATTCTTCTGATGCTGCCTTAACTCTATGTCGGGAGTCATTCCGGGGAATTTCAGATGTGATCCGTCGAACTCTCTCGGCCTGACGGAATTGAATTTCTCATTATAAAGATTTACAAGCGTTTCCCGTCTTTCCTGGTCTCTGAATATCCAGTCCTTAAATGCTTCTTTTACTGCCTCTTGCTTCTGGCTTACCAGCATGGTTTCCTTTTTATTCAGCACACGCTTTTCCTTTCCGTCTTCAATCATAATGTCGTAAACCCTGCAGTCCTTCAGATTCAGCGTATCTTCAAGTATTTTATAAGCATTCATTCGGCTGGTCCCGTAAGTCATTGTTGTCATTACGTTTCCATAATCGGCATTTTTTCCTTTGATGTTCCACGTTCCCGTCACGTTTGAAAACTGTGTCCCTATGGTTTCCCTTCTGAAATGATATTCCGGTGTCTGGAACACTTCTTTCATGAAATCGTTTATATATTCTGTATCAATCCATGTAGCACCAAGCCTGACTTCAATGTCTGATGCTTCGAGTGGTTTGGGCATGACCTTTTTAAGAGCCTCCGCATTTACTATATACTCAGGATGGCTTTCGGCATAAATTTCTGCTTCCCTAAGCTTATCCCTTATATTTCCGGACAGATATTCATCCCCTGTCTGCCATTCGCCCGACAGAGGTTCCTTGAAGATCACGTTATTTAATTCCGTTTTTATTTCGTCCTCAGTTTTCCCGCAAAGTTTTGACATATACTCCATATCGACTTTTGCTTTTTCGGAAAGTGATACTGCAAGGGCTTCAGCTGCCGTATCAACAGTTGTAACGCTTATAGATCTTTTGATAGTTCTCTTGCTGAACATATCAGCCTTACCCTTGAAATTGCCTTCTTCATCTATATTTTCAAGAGAGCACAGAAGACAGTATCCCGAATCACTGTTAAATGCCCTGCGGTTGCTCTTGTCATTTATCCTTCCGTATTTTTCGCTGAAATCATCATATAATCTATTCAGTTCTCTCTGACATTCACTTATCTTTTCATCTGATGCCTCATTAAGTTGTAGGTCTATAAGTTTCCTCGTGCAGTCCCTTATGCCTATCATACCGATGATTCTCGCCTTTTGGTTCTCCGACGAAGCTCCCGGTTTCATCAGTGAGTTTTCACGATAATAAACCTCACCGTCAACTATACCAAAGCTGAAATTCCTTATATCTTCTGAAGCCGGAACAGCTTCCTCTTCCATCTCGATATCTTCATCGATTTCAGCCGGTTCATAGTTTCCCTTTAAATAGCTCAACGCCCGTTCAAGCTGAACATCAAAGTTCTCGGATTCATCTGCAACGCAGGCTGTTTCCATTCCGAAAGGTCCTGATACCATTTCCATCTTTCCTACTATCATCTCAGGATGTTCGGCATAATATTTATTTACGCTTATTCCATTTGCATCTTCCTTCAGATTTATCCAGTCGTCTTCAATCTGTGAAATGTCCACCAGCTTGTCCCTTTTCTTTAAGAAGAGGATATCCGATGTCACTTCTGTTCCCGCATTTTCCTTGAAAGCATTATTTGGAAGTCTGACCGCACCAATTAGTTCGGCTCTTTCCGCAAGGTATTTCCTCACAGATGTACTCTGCTTATCCATTGTTCCCTTGCTTGTTACGAAAGCTATCACTCCGCCGGGGCGTACCTTATCCAATGTTTTGGCAAAGAAATAATCATGTATCTGGAAGTTAAACTTATCATACGGTCTGTCGCTAACCTTGTAGTTTCCAAACGGGACATTTCCTACCGCTACGTCAAAGAAATCATTTTGGAAATCTGTCTTTTCAAAACCGCTGATCCGTATATTTGCTTTCGGATATAGCTGCTTTGCAATCCTTCCCGTCAGACTGTCAAGCTCTACTCCATATAATTTGCTGTCATTCATGGAATCCGGGAGCATACCAAAGAAGTTACCAACTCCCATTGAAGGCTCAAGGATATTTCCTTTTTCAAATCCCATCCTTTCAAGTGCCAAATAAATACTTCGTATTATTACCGGGCTTGTATAATGTGCGTTAAGCGTACTCTCTCTTGCTGAATTATATTCTGTATCTGTAAGAAGTCCTTTTAATCTCTGATATTCCACAGACCAGCTGCTCTTGGTATCATCGAAGGCATACGCAAGTCCACCCCAACCGACATATTTTGATAGGATATGCTGCTCCTCGGCTGTTGCAGGTCTATTTTCATTCTCAATCTGTTTCAGGGTTGTTATGGCGTTTATATTATCCCAGAATTTGCTCCTGGCATTACCCTTTCCAAGATCATCATCTGAAATCTTATAATTCTGAGCCGGTATCTGCTGCTTAAAAGTCTGCGATACTTCGTCTTTAATAATACTATGAAATTTATCCCAATCTTCTTCCGATACATAAGTTAGCTCGTCAAAATCAAGGTATTTGAGCTCATTATCTATAAGTTCTCTGAGGCTTTCATATTTATTTTCCGATACCTTCTGACCGCCAATCGCAAGGTTTATACTGTTATTTTTCAGGTCAACTGATGCCTGGACTTCATGTTCTCTGCCATCGCTTTCATCAGTGAGATCAGTATATGCAATCTCGATATTATCAAGGTTTATAAAATCTGCCTCGTGCTCATATTCCCTTATACAGAAATCATTTATGAGACTTTCCGCCTCTTCCATTTCAGCTATTAGTCCGGGAAGCTCTGAAACTGATATTTCATTATTTCCCTCAGCTTCAGTTATTACCGTATTTTCATCAGTTTTCTCATTGTCGTTCGAAAGGATTCTGTCCGCTTTTTCTTTCTTATACTCCACGTAGGCTGCCTTTGCCTTATCAGATAAATACCTATCCTCCGCTATAAGCTCGCGGATACGCTTCTCCACCACGTTCCAGTTCAGTAGTACCGAAGCATAAGGCGCAGTGATGTTTCCTTTTTCAAGTTTGATTCCCCTTGCATCATGGTCTTCCCAGCTTTTATCATTTCCAACAAGGGCATGGGACTGACCGCCCGTACCGTATTCATTCTTAAGAAAAGCCACGTTATCCCTGCTGTCATGACCTTCCATGAAATAATCATATATTCTGAATAATCCATTTGAAACGCTGCTTCCATGCGTAATGCGGGAATCTATCTCATCCAGCGTAATGAAATCTTCAAGTCGAACTTTAACTTGATCTGATAGTGGAAACTCAATCCGGTCTTTGCCAATATCAGATATCTCATTTAGAAGATAGTCCGGCTCTTTAACATACCGCCATTTAAGAGTTATTTCTCCATCATCGAGCTTGTCCGCATAGTCGCTTATCTCATCAGCAAGAAGCTTTCTTCCTTCATGCGTAGACAATAACTCTTTCAACCGCTCAATACTCTCGGGATAATTATTGCCCTTAAGTGAGAGAGATTCTGGCAAATCATCAACTCCGTCCCGGAAGAAATAATATATCTGATCCGCAATCCTGTTTTTTTCAACTGAATCCACAAGTGCAGCTTCATCCCTTGACATATATGTTCCATTTTCAACCATCTGACGTGTAAGTTCCTCAACAAGACTCCAGCTGTATCTGTCAGCAGAATCAACCTTTGCCGAATTACCTGCTGCTATCCGAAGACCTGTTTCGTCATACCATACTGA
>CAJOPI010000133.1 GCA_905236275.1 uncultured Lachnospiraceae bacterium
ACGATATGGGTTTTGTATCTTCCGTCACCTCCCTGAAAAATAGTGTCTTTATGCATGCTTAGGTAGTACTCTCGTGCTTTCATTTCAATAGTTTTGATCAACTCCGCACGAGATAAATTATCATATAGATCCGGCAGAGTTGTCAATGCTTCATCAACAGAAATCCGGGAGATAAGGGCATATACTTCAGCTGCTTCAGACCACTTGGTCAGAGGAAAAGGCTCGGAAGGATTCCAGATATTGGTTCGTTGGTTCATGTATGAAATCCTCTCTTTCAAAACAAAACCCGGTCATTCCTGAGGAGAAATGCCGGGTACTATTTCCTTCAAAAGACAGCGATTGAAACCCTTGATTTTCCGGCTTAAGGGCAAAAAAAATCCCCACATTCCATATTTCAGGAATGTGGGGAGAAGCGAACTCAGTTTTAACAAGGTACAGTTTTATTAATCGAAATGATGATTCTTAGCGCTAATGACTATTCCTTTTGAGGCTCTCGGGTCATAAAATACTGCTTTATTACGCCCAGATTCGACATTCTTCCAAATATTCGAACTAACGGATAGATATTCAACAAATGGTTCAGCACAATAATCACAGAATTCTTCAAGATTGTCTTCACATTCAAATTGTTTAATGTCGAAATTTGCAGAATCCATATCATAAGCAATAGCAAAAAATGTGTTATACATAAGGTTTCCTTTCTCCCCGTGGAACCGATAGGACAGTTATAATGAGATGATCGTGTAAGAGTTACCTCTTACATTAAACAGTGATTGATAATCGAGATATTTCGGATTACTTTATTGTTTAATCCCCGGTATTTTTATTTCAGCAATCCAAGGGAGGAACGGAATTATTTCCTCGGTTTATACTGTTTAGAATAAACAGTATTGGCCAGACAGGTTTTCGGGTCATAGAAGATGGCTTTACATCGACCGTCTTTTACTTTTTTCCATGTTTTTGAGAAGGTAGCCATTTGCTCTATGACTAATTCGGTGAATGCAGCGGACATTACCGATACATCATCAGAACATGGAATTTGGCCGATATTATATTCATCGGTATCAACATCGTAAACAGCGGCAACAATAGTTTTAGATAACATAGGGTTTCCTTTCTCCCCGTGGAACCGATAGGACAGTTGTACTGTGATCGTGTAAGAGTTACCTCTTACATTAGACAGCGATTGAAAATCGGGTATTTTCGGTTAGTGAAATAAAACCCTCCGCTGAAATATGTGCGGAGGGGTAATATTATTAGTCAAAATACAATTCTGAAAGTGTATCGATAAGAGCGTTTACACGGGTACGACATACTTCTCTGTAATACCCATCATGCTTTGTCTTTCTCGCTTTCAGAAAAACCTGGTCATATCCGCGATTTTTCATCTTGTACATAATATCGCGTACTTCCTGACGGATTTCGTAACCTCTGGTGCTTCCAACTCGCATTGCTTTTTGATAGTCAGTTCCTTCGAGACCTTCGTGGAGAAAAATCAAGGCGGCAAGATACTGCGGAGCTTCATCCATTAATCGCTGTAATGCACATTTGAAATTATCGATTCGTATTGCTATACCTGCCGGGTCTAGTTCAAACGTGCCTTCGTCCAGACCATAGTTATCTTTTGCTGCATCAGTAGAGAGGGCGTTTTTACAATGGAATTGACCATTCAGGTCGCGAACGTAGTAATAGAATTGCTTTCTGGCAATATCTGCATCAGCACCTTTTTTGAAAGCTGTCCACGCAGCTTTAACGGTTACGCGGCCTACATGCCAACGGATTATACTGAGTGGATTTATATAACTTTCAATGTCCGCTTCATTAATGAAGTAGAGAACCAGTTCTTCATCAGGTCCTAATTCTCTATTATCATAGTTTCTGTTTGTTAATGCCTTCATGGATTTTCTCCTTTCTTTGGGAAAACCCCAGGAGAAAATCTTTAGAAGGCCAGTTTTTCTGGATCTGCAACCTTAGCATAGGATTTACCTCCTGAGGTTGCCGGTAACTCAAAAAAACCAGCAATAGTAATTCGTGAAATCCATCAACTGACCTTTGAGTTCGCTGGCCAAGCGAGCCAGTTGATGGGGGCATTTTTTCATCCTGCCCAAGGATGTTTTGATATCAGCTGCATCTTGCAGAAACACAGTTGTTTGTGTAAGCTACGTTGTAGCTGATGATTTTCCGATCCTTCCAGTGACGGCGCTTCCCCGTTTGTGAAGGATCCGGTATTCAGTTTTCAAGGTGCAGTTGAACTTCTTTTCGGCCTTATCGTCTCATACAATACGCATCTTGTCAGTTTTGCTCATGCTGAAGCAAAATAACGAGAAATAGCCGCAGATAACTTTCATTTTCTGCATGTTGTTATATATGGAAAAA
>CAJOPI010000134.1 GCA_905236275.1 uncultured Lachnospiraceae bacterium
AAGGCTCGGGAAGCTCGAAAAAAGCGGCTGAACAGAAGGCGGCTTTGGAGGCTTTGCTTAAATATTCATAAATCAGGGAAGGTTATATGTATCTAAAGAGTATAGAGATTCAGGGGTTCAAATCCTTTGCAAATAAACTTGAATTTATCTTTAAAGGCGGAATTACCGGTATCGTCGGACCTAACGGCTCGGGGAAGAGCAACGTCGCAGATGCCGTAAGATGGGTTTTGGGAGAACAGAGTGCAAAAGAGCTCAGAGGAGCCTCCATGCAGGATGTTATTTTCTCGGGAACCGAAACAAGAAAACCCATGGGTTATGCCAGCGTTGCGATCTGTCTTGACAATTCCGACCACGCCCTTTCTATCGAATTTGATGAGGTTACGGTTGCAAGAAGGGTGTACCGCTCGGGCGAAAGTGAATATCTTATAAACGGAAATATCTGCAGGCTCCGCGATATAGAGGAGCTTTTTTATGATACGGGTATAGGTCAGGAAGGTTATTCTATCATAGGACAGGGTCAGATTGATAAGATTCTTTCCGGTAAGGCAGAGGAAAGAAGGGAGCTTTTTGACGAAGCGGCAGGAATCGTAAAATTCAAGAGAAGAAAGAATATCGCACAGAAGAAGCTTTCGGAGGAAGAGGGAAACCTTGTCCGCGTAAATGACATTATTTCCGAGCTTGAAACCCAGATAAAACCTCTGGAAGAGCAGTCTGAGACTGCCAAAATTTATTTATCAAAAAAAGAAGAGCTTAAAGGTCTTGATATCAGTGTATATCTTTTGGAGACCGATAAATACAAGGCACAGATAGAGGAAACGAGGGAAAAACAGGGGATTGCCGATAACGATCTTAAAGATGCGGAGCAGAAATACGAGGAGAGCCGTATCAACTATGAGAAAAAGACTGTTGAAGCCGAGGAAATAGAGAAGAAAATAGATGCAAAACGTGAAGAAATCGCAGGAAAGACTCTGTATAAGGGGCAGATTCAGGGACAGATAAATGTCTTAAAGGAACAGATAAATACCATCAAGGTTTCCGATGAGCATTTTAATAAGCGTATAGAAGCACTGAAACTGGATAAGGAAGGCTATGAGAAGGAAATCGAAGGCCTGAGGGCTAAGAAACAGGAAGCCGACGAGAAGGTTCAGGGACGGACAGCAGTTCTCGATGATGAACGTGAAAGACTTAAAAAGCTTGAAGAAGAAATTTCCGCAGTTGAAAAGAAAAGCGAAGAGGGTAAAAGCCGTATAATCGAAACCCTGAATGCAAGATCGACGATCAAATCAAATATCGGTCGTTATGACACGATGCTTGAACAGGCACAGATCAGACAAAGCGAGATAGAAGCAAGATTCCTTAGGGCGAAGACAGACGAGGAGACTTTAAGCAGGGAAATTTCCGAGGCGCAGTCTAAGGTTGATGAAGCGGAAGAAAGGCTTAAGGAAGCGGAGGCTTCGAAGGGCGAAAATGACACGAAGCGTTCGCTGATAGCCGGAAGGCTTGCCGAACTTGACAACAGACACCACAGCCTGGAAATAAAATATCACGAAAAGAAGTCAAGACTCGAATCTGTCAAAAACATGGCTGAACGCTATGACGGATATGGAAATGCTGTTAAAAAGGCTATGGAACAGCGTTCAAGGGAAAAGGGGATTTGCGGCGTGGTTGCAGACCTTTTTACGGTTGATGCGAAATACGAGCTTGCTGTGGAAACGGCTCTCGGCGGTGCTTTACAGAATATCGTCACAAAGGATGAAGATACCGCGAAACGCATAATTAACGTGCTCAAAGCTGAGCATGCCGGACGTGCGACATTTTTGCCGCTGACTTCTATACAGCCCCGTTCCATACCTGTTCCTGAAGCACTTAACGAGCAGGGAGTCATAGGTGCCGGAAATACGCTGATCAAGGTTGAGAAAAAGTACGAAAATGTTGCTTCGAACCTGCTTGGAGGCATCCTTGTAGTTGATAATATCGACAATGCCACAGTTATCGCAAGAAAATACCGTTACAGGCTGAGGATAGTTACTGTTGCCGGAGAAGTGCTTAATCCGGGCGGTTCGATTTCGGGCGGTGCCTTCAGGTCAAATAACGGAGGACTTCTGGGACGTCAGAGAGAAATTGACAGCCTTACAAAAGAGGGTCGGGAAATCCTTTCGGAAATAGATAAGGTTCTGAGTGAGGTTGAGGACTTAAAGAATCAGCAGAGAGAGCTTCAGACGGCTGTGGCGGAAGACGAGAAACGTATCCGCGAGCTTGGAATCGAAAGAAACACCTGTGCCCTTGCACTTAAGAATCTTGAAGACAGAACAAGGGAAAGACAGGAAGGCGAGAGCGGAATCGAGAGGGAAAAGAACGAACTAAAAAGACAGATTGAGGAACTTAAGGCTGCGAAGGAAAAGGTCGAGGAAGAGCTTCTCGAATCTGAAAAACTTGAAGCTGACATTACGAAGGAAATTGATACACTTACGGCTGAGAACGACAGCAGGACTCAGGAGGCTCATGCACTCAGGGATAAGATAAATGAAGCAGACAAGGCAAATGCATCAATTCTTGAATCCCAGAAGTATGCAGCCGCTGAACTTGAAAGGATAGAAAGCTCAATAAAACGCTGCGAGAGCGAGCTTTCTGTTAATTTAAGAAATATTCAGGAGAATAAAAACGAAACAGAATCAAAGCTCGCCGAAATCGAAAGGCTTGAAAAGAGCATAGCGGTCGATGAGGATGAAGAGGATGATGATCACAAGGAGCTGAACGAGCTTCTTTCGAGAAAAGATGAGCTTGCGAAGGAACAGAAGGAGATATTCTCTTCGAGAGAGGATCTTGCAGAGAGAAAGACTTCGATAGAGAAGGAAATTTACAGACTTGCTTCGGCAAAGGAAAAGTACGAGAATTCTATCGAAAATCTGACCTCTTATATGTGGGAGGAATATGAGATGACTCCGTCGGATGCCGAAAGTATGAGGACAGAGGAGACTGGCGAACTTCCCGCGATGAGGAAGAGAATCCTCTCACTTAAAAATTCCATAAGAGAGCTGGGAGCGGTAAACGTAAATGCGATAGAAGATTATAAAAATCTCATGGAACGTTTTAATTTCATGGACGGTCAGAGAAATGACCTTGTTAAAGCGGCAGAGGATCTTCAGAAGGTCATCGAAGAGCTTGATGAGAATATGAAAAAGCAGTTCTCTGAAAAATTCGGCGAAATCTCCACCCAGTATGATATCGTGTTCAAGGAGCTTTTCGGCGGCGGAAAGGGAACACTGGAGCTTGTAAACGGTGATGACCTTTTGGGAACGGATATAAAGATTACGGCGCAACCTCCGGGAAAGAAGCTTCAGAATATGATGCAGCTTTCCGGTGGAGAGAAGGCGTTATCGGCAATAGCTCTTTTATTTGCGATACAGAATCTTAAACCTTCGCCCTTCTGTCTTCTTGATGAGATTGAGGCTGCTCTTGACGAAGCCAACGTGGACAGATTTGCTTCTTACCTTTCAAAGCTGACCGAGCATACCCAGTTCATAGTTATTACACACAGAAGGGGTACTATGGTTAAGGCAGACAGACTTTACGGAATAACTATGCAGGAAAAGGGTGTCTCGACACAGGTTAATGTTGACCTGTCAGACGAATCGTATTATTCTGAAAAAGTCGAAAATTAAGTTGAATGGAGTGACAGAGCAATGGGATTTTTTTCTAAACTTGCGAATTTTTTTACAGGTTATAAGGAAATAGATGAGGATTTTTATGAGGAGCTTGAAGAGACCCTTATAATGGGGGATCTCGGCATTAATACCACCGAAATGCTTCTTGAAGATTTAAGGAAAAAGGTTAAGGAGCAGAGAATCAGCGAACCTTCCGAATGTCGTGAGCTCTTAAAGGAAAGCATGAAGGAAATGCTGAAATCCGTTCGGACCGATGATATGTATGATTTTGAGAAGAAAAAATCGGTTGTCCTTGTTGTAGGGGTTAACGGAGTGGGAAAGACCACTACCGTAGGAAAGCTTGCGGCCAACTATAAGAATGAAGGCAAAAAGGTTCTTCTTTCGGCAGCGGATACTTTCAGGGCTGCTGCCATAGAACAGCTTGATGTATGGGCTGAACGCGCCGATGTTGATATAATTAATGGAAAAGAGGGCGGAGATCCCGGTTCCGTAATATTCGACTCGATTCAGGCTTCGAAGGCAAGGGATGTTGATATTCTTATCTGCGATACGGCGGGCAGGCTTCACAATAAGAAGAATCTTATGAATGAGCTGAAAAAAATCAATACCATAATCGAAGGCAGTTATGGCGAAGCTGTAAAGGAAACACTTGTGGTTGTTGATGGAACCACAGGACAAAATGCAATGAGCCAGGCGAAGGCATTTCTGGAAGTGACAAATGTGACGGGACTTGTGCTTACAAAGCTTGATGGAAGCGCAAAGGGCGGAATTGCCGTTTCGATACAGAATGAGTTGGGGATACCGGTGAAGTTTATCGGTCTTGGCGAAAAAATCACCGATCTGGAAAAATTTGACCCTGATAAATTTGTGGAAGGGCTGTTTGACAACGAGGAGGCATGAGATGAGCGAGAACTTTTTAACCCTTGAAGCTTTTGAGGAAGCATCTGACAAGGTCAGGGAAGTGACCTTTGAAACCAAGCTGATTTCGAGTGATTATTTTTCGGGTCAGTGTGGGAATAATGTTTACCTTAAGCCTGAAAATATGCAGAGAACCGGAGCCTACAAGATACGTGGGGCATATTACAGGATAAGCAGGCTTTCGGACGAAGAAAGGGCTAAGGGTGTAATTACCGCTTCGGCAGGAAATCACGCACAGGGTGTTGCCTATGCAGCAAAGGCTTACGGATGCAGGGCGGTAATCGTTATGCCGACTACAACTCCCTTGATAAAGGTAAACAGGACAAAGGCTTTAGGTGCAGAAGTCGTTCTTCATGGCGACGTATATGATGATGCAGCTGCAAAAGCTCAGAAAATGGCCGAGGAGAAAGGACTTACCTTTGTTCATCCTTTTGACGATCTTGGCGTGGCAACGGGTCAGGGTTCAATCGCAATGGAAATCTTCAAAGAGCTTCCTACGGTAGACTGCATCCTTGTGCCTGTAGGCGGAGGCGGCCTTGCAACCGGCGTTTCAACACTGACAAAGCTGCTTCATCCCGATACCAAGGTTATAGGCGTTGAGCCGGAAGGTGCTGCCTGCCTTACCGCTTCACTGAAGAAGGGCAAGGTTACAACCCTGAAGACGGCTTCAACTATTGCCGACGGTACTGCTGTAAAGACTCCGGGAAGCAATATTTTCCCTTATTTACAGAAAAACCTCGACGAAGTTATTACCGTACCTGATGCTGACCTTGTTACAGCCTTTCTCGATATGGTTGAAAACCACAAAATGATCGTTGAAAATTCGGGATTGCTTACGGTTGCAGCCCTGAAACAGCTTAAATGCAAGGGAAAGAAGGTTGTTTCTATTCTTTCGGGCGGTAATATGGATGTCATAACCATGTCCTCTGTCGTTCAAAATGGACTCATACAGCGTGACAGGATATTTACCGTATCAGTTCTTTTGCCTGATAAGCCGGGCGAACTTGCAAGGGTTTCGGGTATTATAGCCGAAGAAAGCGGAAATGTTATCAAGCTTGAGCACAATCAGTTCGTGACAACAAACAG
>CAJOPI010000135.1 GCA_905236275.1 uncultured Lachnospiraceae bacterium
CGATAGAAGAAAAGTGGTTTCCACTATATCTAGTGGTTATTCTTTGCATCTTATTAGCATATTTAGCGGTATTATCGCTATTATTTCTATTTACAAACATTTTTGTATCCGAAATGTATCCGCTTATTAGCATTATCGAATCTCGGTTTTATAAGTTGGTCAAACTCATTCAACCTTACTTTTACAGTAGTCGCCATTTGTATTAAACTCTTGTGGATTGACTATGCTTTACCGATCAAGAAAAATGAATACTCCATCTTTATCGTATATACAAACACTGTAATCTTTTCCACCCAATGATGAGGCGGCGGTCCATGTGTCCGGATTTATTTCGAATTCTTCCGACCAGCCACCGCTGATAGTCAGGTGCTTATTATCGATGTTCCATGTAAGATTTTCGAAAACCTTATAATCAACATTTGACATCCACTCCCTCTTGGCTGTATTCTCCGATAATTCTATGAATGTCTGTTCCATCCCCTCATTCATTCTGATGTAGATTGGAAACCCATAGGTATCTACAACAGTTTTAAGGCAGCCATAATCAGGGACCGGTTCCGGAGTGGGAGTTTCGGTAGGACTCATTGTCGGAGTTGCCGCATCATCCTTGGGTGGGATTACTGTTTCCTGTGTATTGTTTGTACTCTCCGGCTGTCCCGAGTTATCAGCCTTATTTATAATAATCTGATTACTACCTGACTCCGACGACTGTTCATTACCACTGTCACTTTTTTTAGAACAAGCTGTTACACCGATTGCAACAACCATGATCAGAGCCAATACTTTTATCTTCTTCCACATAACTATTCTCTTTTGCTTTTTGTCCGCTGGCAATGTGTCATCGACGAAATCGTTTATTTCATTTATGGTTTTAAATCATTTATTATGTAGATTTTAAAACCACATCAAGTAGTAATTATAGCGCGATTATTGATTTTGTCAACCGGAAATAAGTTACTTAAGTGCCCTGCCCTTAGGCGCCTTGTTCATATCCTTTGCTTCAGGCTTTGCCTGCTGTAAATCCTTTGCGGCAAGCTTTTTAAATTCCGGTCCGAGCTCCTTGGCCTTTGCGATATCCACCTTTGCGCCGAGGCCGTTCTTAAGAGCGGTAAGCTTTTCAACCTCAGCAGGATTATCATAATTATTTGTAACGGAAACCCTGATGATGTCATCACGAAGCCTTGCGATGTCTTCGGTTTTGATGGGGCCGTTTTTAGCCTCTTCAAGAACTCTCTTACGGAATTCCTCCCTGAAAGGTGCATTGCCTAGTACATTCTGCTTAAATGCTGCGAACTGAGCAGAGTTCTCCTTGAAGCTGACACCGTTCTCTTTAAGCTCCACAAAATCATTTACTGCATTTGCAAAACCGGCGTTCATCTCATTAAGCTTATCTTTCGGGATCTTGTCCATTGCATACTTCGAATCTATGCCAAGGGCAATGTCCTTTTCCGCCTGATCGATAACCTTCATGCTGTCCTCATAGGCCTTTTTATCGGCTTTGAACTGATTCTCCGCCTGCATAATAGCATTCTTTTCATTCTCGGGAATTTCCCTGCCGAAACTGCGGTAGTATTCCGTCAGTCTCTGCATCTCACTGTCAAGTCCGGGCTTCTTTTCATTGAATTCCTTTTCCTTAAGCTTGAAGGCATCGGTCTTTTCTTTTCTGTCAGCCGCTAAAACTTCGGAATACATCCTGTTTCTCTTGTCGGCAAAATTGCTCTTGATGGTCTCGGAGTAAAGCGTGCGCTCAGCAGACTCGACAATCCGGTCTTCAAAAAGCTTCATCTGGTTTTCTATAGCCTTAAGCTTGTCCTCGTGAACCTTCTTTGCTTCCGCTGAAAGCTCCTGCCCGTTTTTCTTTGCATCAGCAATATCGGAATCATAGCTTCTTCTGGCATTTTTATAATCCATGGAAAGATTATCAACATTTATGCCGTTCTTTTCCCTGATCTCGTTTTCGGCCTTCTGAACATGGGTTATGCTGTTTTCCAGAGTCCTGTTGGCGTTGATAATGCCGTACTTGACATTTTCCGCAAATCTCTTCTTTTCATCAGCCATGTCGGTACCAAGGGGGATCAGCGTCTTCTGCTTTTCCATAACTCTTTCGGAAGCAGAAGGGCCGTTATTTCCGAATTCGATCACAGCCTTATTCTGGTTGAGAAGTGCCTTTTTCGCATCAAGCATTGCCTTATAACGGTCTGCTCCTCTTCTTCCGAGCCTGCTCACATCAGCGGCATTTTCAGGATTTCCCCCTTTTTCCCTGATGACCGTATTTTTATTGTCAAGATAATGGTTTATCCTTTCAAATACCTGCCTCTGCTTGTCCGTAAACTTCTTGATCTTCTTGGGATCAAGTTTAACGTCTTCAGGTACGCTATACTCATAAAAAGGCTTTGTCTTGTCTTCAACATATTCTTTCCGAACGCGGTCATATTTTGTATCATAACCCACGATCTTTTTGGAAATATTCGTAGTATGATACTTTTCCATCAGCTCTTCGCTGAGCTTCATCTTCATCTTTTCGAGAGCCTGAAGGTCCTTTACTATATCATCATAAAGACCGTTTGAGGTACCGGCAATGGCCTTGGCATTCTTCATACCGTTTATAGCCTCTTCCATGCTCTTGTCATTTTTGTTTCTCTCAGGTCTGCCGGTGATAAATGCGGTAAGTCTTCCTCTTGAGGCATCCGCTTTTATCTTGTCGCGCATTTCTGCCATAATGCCTTCATGGCCGCCGAATTCAAGAATATCCGCGGTTTCCTTTGCACTCTTAGGCTCGCACGCCTTTAAAACATGATTGGAATATTCCTCAAGATATTTGTTCAGCTTGTTATGAGAAATCGCATAATCCGGATGTTTCTCGTCAAAATACTCGGGATGGGCATCCCTGTTCATACCATCAAAGAACTTAAGTCTCATATAAGACATGGTATTGAACATCTGCTGATCTTCACTCATTCCGTCAGAATTTCTGAGCCTGCGGAGGATTCCCTTCATCTCGGCAGCATTGTCTTCATACCTGAATTCTTTTGTATTGTCTTTTTCGAGACTGATTCCCTTCTCTTTTGCCTCTTTTATCTCTGAAATGCATCTGTTGATGAGTCTCGGAATATACGTCTCATTTGACGCTTTGAGATATGTGTCAAAAGCGCCGATAGGAGCCTGGGGTCCATGTTTTGAATCCCGGTTCGTACAAAGCAGAGGATGATTTTTATGCTTCTCATAGAAGCCCTGTATCATTGTAGCGGCTGTAAGAATATCCTTCGGTGAACTGATCTTTTTACCGAGCAGGGAATCCTTGAAGTTTTTCAGCTCATTATCCCTAAACTCCTTGAGTATTTCCGCCTTTGCCCTGTACTGCTGCTCTACCTTTGCTCTTTCCCGCTCAGCCTTTCTTTCCTCTTCATTTTTCGGGTCATTATTTATTTCTCCTGCAAGTTTCTCTGCCTCCATAAGACTCTTGTTGATGTCTTTTTTAATATAGCCCTCTACGGTACCGATATGGAAAAGAAGCGGCAGATCCTTGCTGTTCCAGCCCTGTTTAATGCCCTCTTTCATCCATTCCAAGCCGACCATTTCTGCAACTATAGGTCTGTCACCGCTTTTTATGGTACGACCGGTCATATGTCCAATGTCATTTGCAAGAACAGACTCATCGTCCGTAATTTCAGGCTTATCTACATCATAAAGAGTCTCAAAATTCTTTATCATCCTGCCGAAGCATTCATCCAGTCTGGCAAGATGCAGTTTTTCCTTCTTATCGTCCCAGCCGCTTTTTCTCATCTGCTGCTTGTCGTACTCGGCAGCTATGAGTTCCTTTCCTCCGTCATAGAACGCTTGCATAGGTTCAAAGATATTTCTTTCCTGCAGCCACTGCTTGGTTTTTTCGCTGGGAACCGTATCAAGGTAAAGATTAATATTTCCCACCTGAGTGAATAAATTATACAAAACAGGCTGTTCAATCATGGCTGTCAGCATTTCGCCTTTTTCAATTTCGGCATACTGCCTTACTGCAGATGCAGTTCTTCTCATCTCCCTGTCCGCGCCCTTATCGCCTGCCATTTTAAGAGCGAAAAGATTACCATATATCTTAACCTGATCTCTGCAGGTATTGATCATCGTTTCACGGTCTTCTTTGTCTTCGGAAAGTTTATGAACAACTAAAGGTGCCATGTGGGTGTGTAACGGTCCGCGCAGCGCTTCATTGGGCTGAAGCATTAGTTCCTGATCATCCTCTATGGATTTCACTTTTTCGTCCAAAGCATGATTGAGCGAAAAGAAAGCATACGGATCAACTATATCCAGGCCCTGTTTCATGTTCATACGTATTTCGGTTTTACCGGTAACGCAATAATAGGAATTATATTCCGAAATCGTCTTCTCGTCCATTATCTGAGGGGACTCATGGGTATCAACCGGCAGAGGCTGTCTTCCGGCAAACTCCATGGATCTTTCAACAGAAGTAAGGCTCTTGTTGAACTTATCACGCAATGCTTTGTCATTTTCGTACATTGCAAGACCGTCTTTTGCGAGCTTCTCGTACTCATCGGCGATCTCTATCTTGTCAAGAGGGCTGCTGACACCTTTGTTCATGGAATAATCATAAAACTTATCAAGCTTTGCAGAATATTCCTTTATACGGCGGTATTTTTCATTAGCTTCTGCTTCTTCCTGAGGAAGGTTTTCGAGAATATTGGTAAACTGAGTGATTCTTTCCCGTATGGGAACCAAATCAGAGGTCAGCTTTGCTATCTTTTTTTCTGACTTACGGATTTCTTTGGCATCGGCATGCTCACGCTCAAGTCTTGCCTTCTTTTCTCTTTCCTGTTCCAGTTCCCTGGTTTTATTTGCCAAAGCCTGATTTCTGTCAGCCAGCCTCTCTTCCGCAATCTGCTTTCTTTGCAGAAACAGCTGATGGTCACATTCTTTCTCAAGTATAGCCTTTTTGTTATCGATAGTATATTTTAATTCCGAAAGGCTTCCGAGCAGACCGAGCTCGTTCATGCCCCAACCGTTTTCAATAGCCTGTTTCTGACCTTCGATATTTTTGATTCCGTACATGCAGGTACGGCGGCTCAGGGAATCCTTCTTGTTTTTGTAGGTCATTACATCAAATTTCTGCTGGAGATAAGGATCATATTTAGAAGTACCGTCGGCATTTACCATTTTATCGAAGGCCTTGTGGTTTTCAAGCATCCTTCCGAAATCGTCCTTCAGCCTGTTAAGGTACTCCTGTTCCTTTTCGGGAGTATAATCCTTTTCTATTGCCTGTCTTTCATATTCCCTCTGATAAAGATCGGCAGTAATGGACATGAAATTATTAAGGTAGGTAAGAGGGCCCTTATGCTCATGTGTAACGGGATCCACATCATCAAGTTCTGCCATGGCCTGATCATAGGTCATGCCCTGCGGAACCTTGGGTCCGTTGATAAACATACCGGAAAGATATCTAAGATACGGGTTGTCATACACGGCAATACCATAATCACCGGCCTCCGTATCCATCAGTTTTTCGGACAGCTTGATATAACCCGACATTTTTTCCGACTGTGGGGTGGGATGCTGCATCAGATTTTTTACGGTCTTCTGTACTTCCTTCAGCTTTTTGGCATGCTTTTTGGCAGTATTTACATCTCTGAAAGTATTTTTAAATGTTTCATTGGTTTTGGGGTCTTTATTCGCAATATAATTATTATCGACGCCGTCACGCCATCTTCTTGCGGTAGCATACGCTCTGGGGTTAAAATATTCCAGATAAAAACCTATATTCGTAATTGCTTCATTGGACTGTTCTGCAGCAGCGGACAGACCGTATTTTCCTTCTACCATGTAATTCTTGGGACCTGGCATTTTTATATCCTCCTATATTCAGCAGTTTTGTAACAAAACTTAATTTTTTGCTTCTTGCCGGATATTGTACCAGAGGGTGTGCACCAAAAGTGCACCAAAAAAGACAAAATCATTCCAAAATATATGCAAAAACTATGATTCTGGTCATGGAATCACCTTCGGAATGGCTTTTGAGATATTTTTCGTTTAAGAAGTCATGATCCGACGAGCACATAGTCCGGAGCTATGCAGGTCTGACCGCAGTTAAGAAGCTTTCCGAAAGCGATACG
The DNA here is from genome assembly GCA_905236275.1 of uncultured Lachnospiraceae bacterium. Lineage (GTDB taxonomy): Bacteria > Bacillota > Clostridia > Lachnospirales > Lachnospiraceae > NK4A144. Next base: position 6,120 of record CAJOPI010000135.1, read on the forward strand.
TTTTGCCGCAAGCTTTATGTTTGCGGTCCTGTCGATAACAACAGGGCTCTTTCCTTAAGACGGACGAAGCCGAGGCATGTAGTTTCATTTTGTCAATATCCGCCGTCCGGACCTTTATGTCCTAATCTTTTATCAGGCTCTTAAGTGTTTTAAACAGTGTCTCCGGCTGAACGGGCTTTGAAAGATGGGCATTAAGACCTGCCTGCAGGCTTCGCTGAACGTCCTCGTCAAAGGCATTTGCCGTAAGGGCAATTATGGGAACGCTCTTTGCATCGTCTCTTTTAAGGCTTCTTATCCTTCTTGTTGCTTCAAGTCCATCCATCTCCGGCATACGCATGTCCATAAGAATGGCGTCATAGTACTTTTCGGTGCTGTTTTCGAACTTTTCAAGAGCTACTTTTCCGTTTTCGGCAAGATCGACCTCGATATTCTGCATCTTGAGCACCATTTGCATTATTTCTGCATTGACCGGCACATCCTCAGCCAGAAGCACTCTCCTTCCGGCAAGTATCGCCTCCTTATTCATTCCGTCGGCACTGTTTTTGCGAGTATATGCCGAGCGGAATTCCTCAATAACCGCAGCCGCAAACAA
>CAJOPI010000136.1 GCA_905236275.1 uncultured Lachnospiraceae bacterium
TACGGCGCATAATGCTCTTTTGAATTTTTCAATGGACACGCTTAATGAACTGGTTGTATCGGGAAAGATTCCTAATGACAAAGATGTTGCTGAAACAAGGAAGAAACTTAAAGCTTCGAGAATCCAAACAAACAAATTTGAAATTGATAAGATACAAATGTACCTTATGAAAGCTGTTAAGGAGATTCAGGTAAAGGTTTCAAAGGAAATAGCTGAGAATAACAAAATCGATGAAACATTGTGCTACGAAATACTAAATGCTGTGAAAGAAGCATCAAAAGAAATACCTAATATGAAGGATTTACCAATGGAGGAAAAGGAAATAATAATAAAGCAAGCTATCATGGATGGAATACAAATCAATACTGATATGCCTGACATGGATAATACGGACCTGAAAGCTACTGTTGATAATTTATTTGATTTATTTGCTAAGACATGGAAAACAGAAAACTGACAAAAACAGAGAGAAAAGATGAACATAACAAGGAACTCTGTAGTTTGGTAAAGCAAAATGATTCCTGCGCGCAGACAGTACTTCTTTTAGAAAATGAAGGCTTGATACTTCAGATAGCCAGAGAGCTGGAAACGATTCATGAGATTGATACTAATCATTACGGCGGTATTGAACTTCAAGACATTCTTCAGGAAGGCCGTATCGCGATGATAGAAGCAGCCAAGCGTTTTGATTCTTCTTCTGGAGTTAAGTTTTCTACGTTCGCCTACAAAGTCATGCGTAATGCTATGAATGACTTATGCAGAAAAGGTGATCAATCTTTTGAACGTAGACTTGCTTATGATGGGAATGCACAGGTGTTTTTGGATGACAATCCAACTGATGAGGATGGTGTCCTGGAACAGGAAAAAATACCGGATGGAGACATTCCTGATCCTGTGGGCAATCTAGTTGTGAGACGATTGAGAAGTGAAAGGCTTTGGGATTTCTTTTGTGGATTGTCAGAAAGGGAACAAAAGATTTTGTCATGCAGATATGGATTAATTATATTTGAGGAAGAGAATACTATTGCGGAGGCAGCAAAGTATTTTCATCTTTCAAAGAATTATTTGAAGAGCATAGAGAAAAAAGCTTTAGGGAAGCTTAAGGTTGCTATGGAACATGACAAGTATTGTTGAGTATAAAGATAAATTTGTATAATAGATTTTAGAACATAAAGGTATTGTTAATTGTTTGTCAGTAATTAACTAAATCCGCATTCATTTATTTTTATTTAAGTCAATTATTATGAAATAAGAATGTGGAAAGAGCGCATAAATATGGGAAGAAATAATTGACTTAATAGTTTTCAATAAAAAACATTAAGTCAATTAAGAGGAGAAGACAGTGATTTATACTGAAGAAGCTTTAAAAAGAAAAATTGAAGAATTGTTGGGGGACCAGGAAACCGAGGTGGTTGAGTACAAAGAAGCCAAGAATGATTATCACTTTAACGATATTGGTAAGTACTTTTCAGCTCTTAGTAACGAGGCAAATTTAAGGTCAAAAGCAGAAGCCTGGTTATTATTTGGTGTGACCAACGAACGTGAAGTAATTGGTACTTCATACAGAGATAAAGGCAATTTACAATATCTCAAAAAGGAGATAGTTAACAATACCAATGAAAGAATGACTTTCATGGAGATATATGAGATAACTTTTAGGCATGAGAGAGTCATAGCTTTCCAGATTCCACCTGCAACACGAGGAATTCCTACGTTGTGGAATGGTGCACCATGGTCTAGAGAGAATGAAAGCTTAGCGCCTTTGCCACTCAATAAACTCGATGAAATAAGGGCACAGATTGGTGTGGACTGGTCTAAGGAAATAGTCAGTCAAGCATCAATTGATGATCTTGATCCAGTAGCCATACAAACGGCAAGAAATCTGTTTATAAAGAAAAATGCCCACGATGAGAAACTGGTAGAGTTGTTGAAAAATACATCTGATGTGGAGTTGCTCAACAAAGCAGGGATACTCATTAAGGGACAAGTTACTAATACAGCGTTAATCCTTCTTGGAAAGCAGGAAGCATCATATTTGTTTGATGGTTTTATTCCACGGATAACATGGACACTTTACGGAGGAGATAATTCCGTAAGAGCTTATGAACATTTTGATATGCCAATGCTTTTGGCAGTTGACAAAGTTTATGGAAAAATCAGGAATGAGAAATATAGATATATCACGGCTCAGCAGACATTGTTTCCGGATGAAGTAATGCAATATGATCAGGACGTTGTAAAAGAGCTTCTTAATAACTGCATAGCTCACACTAATTATCAACTTCGCGGAAAAATCAATCTCGAAGAATTTGAAGACCACCTTGTTTTTATAAATGAAGGTAATTTTATTCCTGAAACTGTTGAGAAGACTTTGGAGGAAGGATACAAACCGCCATATTACAGGAATACTTTTTTATGTAATGCTATGGTGAACTTGTATATGATTGACACCATTTCAATGGGTATTCCTAAAGTATTTACTGTTCAGAAAGAAAAATGTTTTCCGTTGCCGACATATGACCTTGAAGATGTAAACAGAGTTAAAGTTACTTTGTACGGACGGGTTCTTGATACAAATTATACTCAGTTACTTCATTCAGAATCTGATCTTGATTTGAGGACAGTATTCCTTTTGGATAAAATACAGAAAAAAGAAACAATTGTCAGGGAAGATTTCTTAAAATTAAAGAAAATGGGACTTGCGGAAGGTCGATACCCCAATATTTTTGTTTCATATAAAGTTGCTGATCTGACAGGACAAAAGACACGGTATATTAAAACTAAAGGATTTGGCGACGAA
>CAJOPI010000137.1 GCA_905236275.1 uncultured Lachnospiraceae bacterium
ATGCATTCTGACGTAAACATGAGAGTTTAGTTAACCTATGTTCTTGCCAAGCGAACTGCCAAGTACTGCCAAAATGGTAAAAATTTACTGCCAAAACCGAAAAATTTGGCAGTTTTTTGCCAGGCAGTAAAAGGCGGACGAACTCATTTGAAAAGTGGATAAAATGCCGTGAATACGGCGATTGAAGTGTTTTTAAATCAAAAAGAGAGAATTACGTCTGTAATTCTCTCTTTAGTGTACGGGAGGGGATTCGAACCCCCGACCTACCGCTTAGGAGGCGGTTGCGCTATCCAGCTGTGCCACCCATACATCTATGGTAACCCGAACTAAATTCGGACTACTGACATTTTTTAATTTTGCTGCTCAAGATGAACTTCACTTCACTTAGGAGTCGGTCGCTCTATCCTGCTGAGCTACGTGGACATTTATTAAAATAAGAAAAACAACATTAATATTATACACCAATTTAAAGAAAAGTCAAGGTATTAATCAAAAGCCACCATATTATATCCGCAGCCGGCTAAATGACAAGCCACGAACATTTTATCAGTTTTTCGTACTTTTTTCAGTACCTTAAGGCAATTTATTGAAAGGAAATTGCTATTTTATTATAATAAAAAATAGGGAATTGTATGTGTAATTCTTTTTTTGAAATGAAAGAACCTAAACATGAAGTGGAACTTGACTTAAGTCTGCAGAAGGTAGTTGCAGGAGGACAGGGAAATGAATGAGACGGATCTCACAGTAGAAGGCTATAAGTTTAATTCCCTTAGTGATGCATCGGCGGCGAAAGAAGAAGTTAAGCGCATTGCCTACATAGAGGCACACCTGAACTATAAAGAACCTGAAAGTGTACTTACGATTTACAATAAGGTTATAGCGAACCGGATATTTGTAACGCCTATCGGTTATGACTTTATGAAGAAGATACAGAAATTTCTTCTTGAGTCCGAGGGGATAGACAAGGACAAGATCAGTGCCCTTCCGCTCAGCAATATGTACACTCTGGAGAAAAACACTGATGCTGTCATAGAGCTGAAACCAAAGATAATACCGAAGAAAAAGCGCGATGAGCTGAAGGATAAGCTGTTCATATCCATCAGCTTAAATGTCCTGCTTGTAATTGCAATAATCGCGATATTCGTGGTACTGAGAACTGCATCGAATCCGAATATACTGAATTATAAAACCGTTCTTGAAAACAGATATGCGGAATGGGAAACGGAGCTGAATGAGAGGGAAAAGGTCATCCGAGAGAAAGAACATGAGCTGAAGATAAGCAATGATGAATAAATAAAAAGGTTTTTATTAAATTTGTAATAAGCAGGAACCTTTCACAAAAAAGACATAAGAGCATTGTATCCTATAGCTGACAGTGAAAATAGAACAAATACAATGTGAGGTTTGAAAAAATGGATACAGTAAAAGTACTTGTAGTAGATGATGAAAGCAGAATGCGCAAGCTTGTGAAGGACTTTCTTATAAAGAAGAATTATTCAGTCATCGAAGCGGGTGACGGAGTCGAGGCTCTTGATAAATTCTTTGAGGAGAAAGATATATCACTTGTGATACTCGACGTAATGATGCCGAAGATGGACGGATGGCAGGTGCTTCGCGAGATAAGGGAATATTCGCAGGTTCCGGTCATCATGCTTACGGCAAAGACTGACGAGAGAGACGAGCTTCAGGGCTTTGACTATGGCGCAGATGAATATATTTCCAAACCCTTCTCACCGAAGATACTTGTTGCAAGGGTTGATGCCATACTCAGGCGTTCCAATGCGCTTGTGGAAGAAAAGCAGCTTAAGGCAGGAGGAATAATCTTAGATCAGGCTGCACATTCGGTTACGATAGACGGAGCAAATGTTGACCTTTCCTTTAAGGAATTCGAGCTCCTGACCTACCTTATGGAAAATCAGGGTATTGCCCTTTCGAGGGAAAAAATACTGAATAATGTCTGGAATTATGACTATTTCGGAGATGCAAGGACGATAGATACCCATATCAAGAAGCTTCGTTCAAAGATGGGCGAGCGCGGAAACTGCATCAAGACCATCTGGGGAATGGGCTACAAGTTTGAGGTTCAGGAAGCATGAAAAAGTCTGTGTTCCGTCATTCGATAAAAATCCAGTTTGCGTTGACCTTCATATGTCTGATGACCTTCTGCATTGGTCTTTACTGGATAATAAATACTCTTTTCCTTCAGAAATATTATATGGCCAGCCGTCAGAAGGCTCTGGTCGAGACTTATTATGAGATTGACAGTCTTTTAGGTGAGAGTGAGGATTTAACGGAAGACCAAAAAGTAGCTTTCAACAAGCTCTGTAGTCTGAGTAATCTGAGCGTTGCAGTAGTGACACCGTCTTTAAGCCCTATAATCAGCTCAGAGAGAAAAGACGACTTGATGGTTCTGAGGCTTATTGACCATGTTTTCGGTTTTGGAAGAGATGATAATTTTGAGGAGAATGATAATTCAGCTTCCGAGAATCGCCCGAAAAAAGAGCCGAGGGACAAAATTGATAACAAGAAGGAGCCCGAAAAATCAATCATGAAAACCGATAATTTTGAACTGATGACTTCGGAAGACCCACGAATGGAGATAGAATATCTCGAACTTTGGGGTTCTCTGCAAAACGGTGATTTTATCATAATGAGAACTGCCGTTGCAAGTATAAAGGAAAGCGTCAGTATCTCCAACAGGTTTCTGGGTTATATCGGAATTATCATGATAATTCTCGGAGGAATCATAAGCTGGCTCATATCTACAAGGATAACGAAGCCGATACTTGAGCTTGTGGATATTTCCGAGAGAATGTCAAAGCTTGATTTCAATGCAAAATACAGCGGCGGC
>CAJOPI010000138.1 GCA_905236275.1 uncultured Lachnospiraceae bacterium
CTCCCCGGCAGTATCGAAAATCCCTTCTGCAGATCCACTTTACGCAGATATTCAAAAAAGCCCTCGGCGTAACACCAAAGGCTTTCAGGGACGAGCTTTATCAGACTGCATGGAAATCCTATGGAAGTGCGTGAATTATCCATTATGACTCCATTATGAATCTGAAAAATTTTGCCGCGCAAATCAAAAAGTAACTATTATTCCTCCGCGTCCTGCATAAAGCGAGCTGACACCGGCGGTATTGAGAATAACGGCACGTGCGAACTCCGCCTTTGATATATAGCGCGAAAGGACTTTTTCGGCACGTTCCCGACAATTGACATGGCTTATCACAAGAGTTCTTTTACGGGTATCCTTAATTTTCGAAAGTGAGAGCTCTACCATCTTGTCAAGGGCTTTTGTCATTCCCCTTGCAAGAACCGCCTGCTCAATAATTCCATGAACACCGAGACAGACAGGCTTTATATTCAGTGCCTGTGCCGCCACAGCCTTCATCATGGAAAGCCGTCCGTTCTTTCTCAGTGTCTCCATGCTTTCAAGCACGAAATAGGTCTGCATTCCGTTTTCGATAAATTCTTCCGTTTTCTTAACTATCTCTTCGAAGGAATATCCCGCATCCGCGTACTCCGCAGCTTTCATGAGTACCTGCGCCTCACCGGAGGAAGCCGACTCGGAATCAAAAACATATATCTTCTTTTCGGGATGGTCTTCTTTATAAAGATTTGCCGCAAGCCTCGCACTCTGATAGGAGCCTGAAAGTCCGGCCGAAAGTGTGGCAACAAATACCATCTCCGCATCCCCTTCGAATGCCTTCATGTAAAGCTCAGGAGAAGGGCAGGCAGACTTCGGGCATTTAGGATACTCGTCTATTGACTCAAGGAATTTATCCATATTCAATGACGCATCATCAATGAAAACCTTCTCTCCCACATTTATGGTCAACGGCACTCTCGCGCAATCATGACTCTCCTCAAAAAAATCCGGAAACTCACAGCAGCTGTCTGCAACATACTTAGATTTCATACTTAGATATTTCCTCCGCATCACGTAGTTTTTAATACCACATCAAGCATATCACATATACTTACTTCATACAAGATGCCTGCGCGGAAAGGATATTCATAAATTTACTCCATCGTTACTGTTCACATTGTCTTTTATAAAAAGCATGCCATAAAGCATAGATGTATACACGTTTTTGTGATAAACTATAAAAAGAAAGTTAAGGAAGGACAATAAAAAGAAGGGGGAGGCAGTCTGATGAAGAAGAGTGTGCTTAGAATTGCGGCAGTTGTTCTGTTCGCGCTGGTTATTTTTATTAATGTTTCACATGGTCATGTTAAAGCTTTTCAGGGTAATAAAGATTCTGAAGCTGCCGAGGCAACGAATGCAATCGAGGGGGACGGCGTTCTTGCGATATCGACCGGGGATGAGGCATACATCTCGCCTACGATTGAAAATATAGAGCATTTAGGAGCAGGTGCAGGCGCACCGACAATTGCATCTACGGAAGCGGTTGAACTTGCAGAAGCAGACCTGACACCGGTTAAATCTGAAACAGTTGCTGATAAGACTTCTTCAAAATCCGATATCGAACCTGCGATCAGGGAGGAAAGCAAGGAATCCGTAGCCGCAGCAGATGTTGACACAGAAGAAAACAATAACCTTGAAAATACAGATAATACTGATATGGAAGAAAACCTTGACGAATCAGCTGATATCGAAGCTTCGGAAGCAGCAACGACAGATGTTCTTGCAGGACGTTCGGAGCCGAAAACCGCCGGGAAAGACATTCCCATAGTTCTTTTCGCAATATTCGCCCTGTTTGCTGACTTCTTCCTTGTTCTTATCGAAAACGCACATGGAATGAACGAGAACGACAAGACCCTTGCAATAAAGAAAATCAAGTCGCACGTTCGTCCAAATGATAAGTTCAGCCACATTAAGGCCTATGTTGAAGTATTTATGCTTTTGCTTTATTATCATCTGATCGGAAAATACATCAAACAGAACAAAAATTATGCTTAAAAAAATAACAATCCTGCTGCGCATAGTATTTCTGCTGTGCGCAGTATTTATAGTTATAGGACTATACCAGTTTAATGAGAATATCGAAAAAAACGGGAAGCTTCAGGAAATGAAGCTTCTTTCCGCGTCCGCAAACAGTTCCGCACTCTCCCGCTCATCAAATGACAATTCAGCTGCAATCTCACAGAACAGCGAAAATACGACCGAAGCTTCTTTATCCTCCAATGACGGGGAACCTCAGATTCTTCCGGAATACAGGGAGCTTCACGGGATAAATCCCGATATGGTAGGCTGGCTTAAAATTGACGGCACAAATATTGATTACCCGGTGGTTCGCTGCAGCGATATGGACTATTATCTGAGCCATGATTTCTATAAAAATGAAGATAAAAACGGGACTCCTTTTGTAAAGAGCTTTGCCGATGTTGACAGTCCGGATGACAATTTCATAGTCTACGCCCACAACATGAAGAACGGCACCATGTTTGGCAATCTTGACGACTACGAAAATGAAAGCTTTGCAAAAGAGCATTCCATCATCGAATTTGACAGTCTCTATGAAAAGCGCCGCTACAGGGTCATCTCCGTTTTCCGCTCCGAGGTTTATTCAGAGGACGCTGATAACGAGGATAAATTCAAATATTATGAATATTATAATGCCGGCAGCGAAGAGGATTTTGCCTATTTTTACGGAAATATCATGCATCTTTCAGCTGTAAAGACCGGCGTAAAGGCTTCCTACGGCGACAGATTCATTACCCTCTCGACCTGTGCCTACCACACCGACAACGGTCGTTTCGTAGTCGTCGGCAAAGAAATCGATTAAAATTCCATATTTTCCTTCAGATTAATGATTTATTAATTATCTTGTACTATAATCAGTGCATATCTGCGTCAGAGACGCTTGTTCCATAAATATCACTCCTGAAAGGACCATCAAATTGAAATCATACAGGTATTTTGCATATTCGGCAGTAATTGCTGCGTCTATGCTTTTATCAACATTTTCAGGCGGCGTAAGCTGTTCTGCCGCCTATACGACCTCTGAAAACGGCGGAGTTTCCGATAATAACGGTATCTCGGATAATAATCCTTCGCCTGAGCAGGACGAACAAAGGCGATATATCTATCTCTCAACGGACAATTATGACGATGATGATGATGATGACGACGATGACAGCAGTTCTTCCTCCTCATCTTCAACGGATGACAGCAGCACAACGAACAGCGACTCAAATTATTCATCCGCAAGCTCCAGCAGCGACTATATCGTTCCCGGAGCAACCTGGTTCACACCTACCGCTGTACATGGCGAGGGTGTTATCGTTGTCCTTCCCCTTGTAAATATGCTTAAGGGCAACGTTAGCGATGTCGTTGTGACTCCCGTTATTTCAGCGAATACTGACGAGTTTCCATTCGAAATCTTTTCAACGGGCTTTACTCAGAAGATTGATACACTTTACGGGGAAACTTCCGAAAAAGACAGGAACAAGCGTGCACAGAATTGTGTCTGGGCCTTTCAGACAAGGGAAGATGTAAAAAGCGGTTATTATAAAATAAACTACAATGTCCTTTATACAAATCCCGAAGGAAATCAGGAAAGCTGTACGGTTTCAACCTACGTTAAAACAATAGGTCTCGCAAAATTCGGGAACACAAGCGGTTATGAAGACCCTTCCGATAAATCGACACCGCGTATCATAGTTACAGGCTTTACGACCTCTCCTGCGGAGGTCTATGCCGGAGACAGTTTTACCCTGAACCTGAATATAAAGAATACCTCAAAACGCACAGCCGTAAACAATCTTGAGCTTGACCTTACGGCGGTAGTTGCCGGCAAGGACGAATCCAGCTCCTATGCCGCCTTTCTGCCTTCAAGCGGTTCGAACAGTTTTTATCTTGACTCCCTCCCTGCCGGCGGGGAAAAAGTTCTTTCCATGGACTTTACTGCCAAAGCCGACCTTGAGCAGAAGCCTTATGTCATGAGTATAAAAATGAACTACGAAAACGACTCTGCTGCCGCTTTTGAGGGTTCAGCAGAAGTATCCATACCCATTAAACAGGTTTCAAAGTTCGATACTTCCGCTATCACTGCCGAACCCGCCGCGATAGCCATTGGCGAGCAGACGAACCTCATGTTCAACATCTACAATACCGGAAAAACCAAACTCTATAATGTATCAGTAAGCGTCAGTGCCGACAGCATCGAACCCACCTTCGGCTTCGTGGGCGGTCTCGAATCCGGCGCAACCGGAAGCGTTGACATGATGATCAGCGGCATTTCCGAAACTATGGATGACGGAACTATAGATGCCGTAATCTCCTATGAAGACGAAAACGGAAATGTCACCTCGACCGTAAAGAAATTCAACCTGACGGTAACTGCTGATTCTTTTAACTATGATGATATGGATTTCTCCGAGGACGATTTTTCCGAAAACGACGGCAATTCATTAATTCTTCCCATAACCATTGCCGTCTGCACCGGTCTCGCAATAATAATCACCATTATCGTCGTAGTTCGTAAACGGATTGCAAAGAAGAAGGAATTAGAAAACGAAGAAGATGAAGATATCTGACCTCTTACGGATGAGTACGAGCTCGCTCTTAAAGCGCAAGCTCCGATCTATCCTCACAATTTTAGGCGTGGTTATCGGGATAGCTTCCATTGTTACCATGGTTTCCTTAGGCTTGGGAATGCAGAAGCTGCAGCTTGAACAGATCGAGCAGTATGGCGGGCTCACGAGCATTACCGTAATGCCCGACCAGGCAGATGTTGTCACAAGCAGCAGCCATCTGATAGATGATGACACTATCGAAACCTTCTCGAATCTTGAACATGTTGAGCTTGTATCTCCCGTTCTTACAAGCTCTGCAGTTTTGTTGTGCGGAAAATACAGGGATGATCTTTATCAGCTGTATGGCTATAGTCTTGAAGGGCTGAAAGCCCTGAATTATAAGTTTTCGAAGGGTGAGCTGCCACACAAGGGAGATAGTCTTAAATTTATCTACGGAAACCAGCTTTTATATGATTTTGTAGATGCCCATACTCATCAAGGCTATTATGAAACAGGGAAGCTACCTGATATAGACCTTATGAATGATACTATTTTTACGGTCTTTGACAGCGAAAACTACAATGAATCAACCGCATCATCCTCTTATGAGCCAGATTCCGAAGCTTCTTCAGAGGAAAGCGAAAGCAGTTCTTCCACAAAAACACCGGTAAAGAAATATATCATTCCGGCTGCCGGTATCCTTTACGGTGAGGGCGAAGACGACTGGTACGAGTACAGCTACTCTGTTTATTGTGATATAGAAGCCTTGAAAAGCACCTTAAAAAGAGTTTACCGCAACAGGGCGATTCCCGGACAGCCCACCCGCAAAAACGGAAAGCCCTACAAAAAATGGTATTATACAAATGCCTATGTAAAGGTGACTGATATAAAATACGTTTCCGAGGTTCAAAAGGAAATAAAGGATATGGGCTTTGATGCCTCCAGTAATTCCGAATGGATTCAGCAGACTCAGGAGTCCTCCAGAAGCCTTGCGGCAATGCTCGGCGGAATCGGTGCCGTATCAATGCTTGTTGCCGCTATCGGCATTGCCAATACAATGATGATGTCAATTTATGAGAGAACGAAAGAAATCGGCGTAATGAAGGTTCTCGGCTGCGAGCTCAGGGATATTCAGGCTCTCTTTCTCTTTGAAGCCGCTTCGATAGGTCTTATCGGCGGAATTATAGGCAATGCGCTGAGTTTTCTGGTTGCTTTTGCCATCAATAAAGTCAGCGGCGAGCAGACCTGTTATATCACTGGCTGGCTCGTTTTCGCCGGTCTCGCCTTTGCCGTCATTGTCGGAGTACTTGCAGGATATTTCCCCTCAAAACGTGCAATGAACCTAAGTCCTCTCGCTGCCATCCGAAATGACTGATTCCAAAAAAGAATCCGGTTTTGCCGGATTCTTTTTTTCTTACGCTTTTTCTTAGATATAGCCGTTTTTCTTTGCCATACCGTCAGTCGACAGTTTTGCAATACCTTCGCTTTCCACTACCCTCTCAACACCGGCTTTAGGAAGTATATTCTCCACGTCCTCAGCTATAAGGCTTCTTACCTTTACCTCTCCTAACTTATCCGTCTCAAGCACCTCAGTTCCTCCACTGACTCCGGCTAAGAC
>CAJOPI010000139.1 GCA_905236275.1 uncultured Lachnospiraceae bacterium
GAAAGCAGACTATTATTGAGGCTGAAATTCCGGAGTCAACACTTTATGGATACAGCACAGATCTAAGGTCTATGACAGGTGGCATGGGTGATTTCTCTTATGAGTTCAATCGCTACGAGCAGGCACCGGGCGACGTTCAGGCACATGAGATAGATGCACGAAAGGATAAATTAGTTGATTCAGCAGAAGATTGATAGTGGCATTTCTCGGGTTGAGGAAACCGAAGAAATTCCGGTCAGTGAAAAAACTGCCGTCAATTTTATTGAATTAGTTGAATATGCAGCCGTTATGATAAGCGGCTGCATATTTCTTTACTTTGCGTCAAGCTGGACAAGCCCACGTTATCCTTATGCCTATGGGTATGACTCTTCGTGGTACTCGCTTGTGGGAAGGGCTATAGTTGCGGGAAAAGTGCCGTATAAGGATTATTTTGACCTTAAAGGACCGACGCTTTTTTTCTATGAGGCGATAGGTCAGGTTATAATAAAAAACAGGGCGGGGATTTTCCTGATACAGTGCATTTCAATTGCGGCAGCTGTTTTATTTTTGTATAAGATTATGCGGCTCTACAACAGGAGGGCATGGAGTCTGGTTGCGCTCCTTATTTTCTATGCCTGCTATTATTCACTTCTCTGGGGCGGAAATACCGCAGAGGAATTTTTTCTCCCCTTAAATTTTGCAGCCATTTTTCTTGGACTGAAATTCCTTAAAGAGAAAGATTATTCTGAGATCAACAGCAGTTCCTTTATAATCGGTCTCTGCTTTTTTATAATTTTCTGGGGAAAGATGACTGTTGCGGCGCCGCTGATTGCCGTTGTGATAACAGTATTAATTGAACTTGTAAGAGAAAAGGAATGGGACGGGATTTTTGCAGCTGCAAAATATTTCCTGTTTGGAGGCTTCTCAGTTTCTGCACCGATTTTTGCCTATTTCGCCATGCGAGGAGCTTTGTCTGATATGGTGAAATGTGTTTTTGTGCTGGGCTTCAAAAGAGGAACCGACATTTACGAAGGTTATTCCCTTTCATGGGAAAAGATGCTTATTCTTTGCCCTTTATGTCTTATCTTTGCCGGCTTTCTATGGACAAAGAAGAAAACGGCTTTTCATAAAAAAATTCTTATGACCGTCATGCCTCTGATAATTTACATTCTGCTTCATCTTGGTACACCTTTTGATTATTATTTTATTATAGAACTTCCTCTTTTGATCTGTTTTCTTGCCTTTCTTCCGGAGCTTACGACGAAGCTTAGGAAAAAGAGAATCTATATTATCAGGGCTGCGGTATCAGCAGTGATTTTTCTTACTATACTATGGTTTTATATACCGCCTGCTTATGAAAAAAATGAAGAAAACAGCTTTATTTATGATAATGATGACGGCTACAGCAAGATAGAAGCTATAAAGGCTATAGATGAACAGATTCCGTCTTCCGAAAAAGGCGACCTTTTTAATCTCGAGTCCGGCATGATATACTATGAAGTGCTTCAGACCTTTCCCGAGAATAAATATGCGGTGAACTGCCCTTATTTCCTGCATCTTTTTCCTGAGATAAAAACAGAGCTTTTGCAGACGCTCGACAATGAAAGACCGCATTGGATAATTTCAGAGGATATGAATTCTTTTGATGATGAGGATATAAGAAGATACGTTTTTACGCATTATATGCTTGTGGATAAGAATGAGGCGGAAGAACTTTATTGGAGGATTGATTGAAGACTATGAAAAGACCAAATATAACAAAAGAGTGTGCAAAGCATGTATTTGAAAGCAGGTTCATGAACGTTTTCGATTTACAGTATGAAGAGGGAAAGCATTATTTTGATGCTACAAGACGCGACTTTGACAGGCTTGTTGCAATTAAGTCAGACGAAGAATTTAAGAAGATGATACCTGATGCGGTGAGCTGCTTTGTTGTTATTGACAGAGAGGGTGAGGAAGCGAAGCTGCTTCTTGCAAAGGAGTTCAGATATCCGACTGCACATTTCATTCTGGGAGTTCCGGCAGGACTTATTGACAAAGACGATGCGGAAGGCGATGCAGAGAGTGCGATTATCAATGCGGCAAAGAGGGAGATTAAAGAGGAGACAGGCATTGAGGTTGGTGAGAAGGATACTGTAAAAATTGTTAATCCGCTTGTTTTCAGTTCGCCCGGAATGACTGATGAGAGCAATGCTCTTGTGCTTGTGGTGCTTCACCCTGAGGAAAAGCTTGTACTCACACAGGAGGGTGCCGAAGGTCAGGAGTGCTTTAATGGTTTTTCGATAATAAATAAAGAAAAAGCTCTTGAACTGATAAAAAACGGTCGGGACGACAGTGGGGTATTTTATTCGGTATATACATGGATGGCGTTAGTGTATTTTGCCATGGATATGTGGAAATGAAAATTATAGCAAACGTCAAAAGTTTTTTCGTTTTGACGTTTGCTGCGCCGGATTTTAGCCGCTGAAAGCGGCATATTACCTTGTAAAA
>CAJOPI010000140.1 GCA_905236275.1 uncultured Lachnospiraceae bacterium
CAGACGCTTCAATATCGTATTCGCAAAACCCTCGTCCATTACTGCTGCAGTTGATCTCAGCTCTTTGCCGATTGCCGCACCAAGTGCCAGTTTGGTTCCGTAAAAACGTATCGGAATATTATAAAATTTACACTTATCCTTAAACTTCTTTGCCGTATTGTCAGAGGCATTTTCGGCTACAACAACCAGCCTCGCCTTACCTGCCTTAACTGCATTTTCTACGGAAAACTCTCCGCTTACAATCTTTCCGGCTTTTTCGGCTAATCCCAACAAAGAAAAAACTTTATCCTGCACCCGAATCCAACTCCTTTTACTTCATCAATTCGGAAAAAAGATTTTCTATCAGTTCTTTATCAATTTCGCACTTAAATGAACGGTTCAAAGCCCTTGAACTGACTGCTTTTCTCATACAGTCCACGTTTCTGCACAAATACGCTCCCCGCCCGTCAGCTCTTCCGCTTAAGTCAACAGTTATTTCCCCTTCCCTGTTCCTTACTATCCTGAAAAGCTCTGACTTCGGACGTATATCTCCGCAAGCTACACATTTACGTGTAACCCTTTCAGCTTTTTTCATACCGTTCTTTACCGAATCACTCTTCACTGTCGTCAACCGTTTCATCGTAAGACTCTTCGGCTTCGGAATCATCCGCTAAATACTCAGGCTCAGAGGTGTAATCATAATCCTCATCCTCTGCTGCCTCATCCTCATCGTAATACTCTTCTTCGTCACCGTCATCAAGATAGTCTTCCATTCTGAAGCCCGGAGCATCCTTTGCCTGTGTCTCAGATTTAATATCTATCTTGTAGCCGGTAAGTCTTGCCGCAAGACGGGCGTTCTGTCCTTCCTTACCGATAGCCAGCGAGAGCTGGTAGTCAGGTACAACGACCTTCGCAGTCTTCTCATCACCGTCAACTATAACCGAAACGACCTTTGCCGGAGAAAGGGCATTCTCAATGAATATCGCAGGGTTCTCATCCCAGTCGATGACATCTATCTTCTCACCACCAAGCTCCTCCACAATGGCATTGACTCTGGCTCCGTTCATTCCGACGCAGGCACCTACGGCATCAACATCGGGATTGTTGCTCCAAACTGCCATCTTTGTTCTTGAACCGGCCTCACGTGAGATTTCCTTGATCTCGACCGTTCCATCAGCCACCTCTGTAACCTCGTTCTCAAAGAGACGGCGTACAAATTCGGGATGTGTACGGCTGACAAGTATCTTCGGACCCCTTGTCATGTTCCTGACTTCAAGGACATATACCTTAACCCTGTCATTAGCCTTTAAGACCTCGCCCTTGACCTGCTCGTTCTCGGCAAGCATTGCGTCAGCACTTCCTAAATTTATGCTGATATTTCTTCCGACAAATCTCTGTACCGTACCTGTAACGATGTTATGCTCTTTATTCGCAAATTCGTTAAATATCGCATTTTTCTCTTCCTCGCGGATTTTCTGCAATATAACGTTCTTTGCATTCTGTGTTGCGATACGACCGAATTCCCTGCTTTCAAGTCCGACCTTTACAACTGAACCGTAGTCCGCAGCCGCATCATATTTTGCAGCATCCTCCAGCGTTATCTCCGTAAGGTCATCCTCAACCTCCTCGACTACAGTTTTTTCTGCGTAAAGAAAATATTCACAGGTCTCTCTGTCCATCTCACAGTGAATATTCTCGGCACGTCCGAAATTATTCTTGCATGCAGTGAGCAGAGAATTCTCAATCGCATCGAAAAGCGATTCCCTGCTGATTGACTTCTCCTTCTCCAGAAGGATTATTGCCTCCAGCAGTTCATTTCTCTGACTCTCATCTTTCCCAGACTTGCCTGACTTTTTTCTCGCAGCCATATTCAAGTTTCTCCTTTCGCTTCGCTCTCATCCATGAATCCCTTAGAGCAAATTTCCATCGTGTAAGCTTCCTTTATATAATCTTCGCGGTCAAGAAGCTTGCTTACCCTGCGGCTAACAAGCACACAATCATCGATTGTTATCCCTTCAGGCTTGTCTATATAAGCCCGTAGAAAATAATTTCCGCTCTCATTCACATATTCCGTATCTATCAGACTGAAACCGTACTCGTCGGTAACCGGTCTGACAATTTCAGCAAAACGCTGTGCTACCGCATTATTATCCAATCTTCTCCTCCGCGAATGGTGATTCTGCTTCATTTATACACGAAAAGAAAGTGGACTCGTCTGAGCCCACTTCGTAGTTACCATACAAATATATCATTGAAAATCAATATCGTCAAGCAATTTGCGGAAATTTGTCACATTGTAAATGAATCAACGATATCCACAAGATGATTTGAGTTCGAATTTGTTTCATTAACCACGCCGAGCACTTCCGTCGAAAGGCTTGCAACATCCGTTGTCTTTTCCGCAACATTTGTTACCGCGTTTGCAGCCTCCTCAACGGTATTCGAGATATCATTGATGGAATTGGCGATGTTTTCCGTAGAATCGCTGAGCTCGGAAATCGTCGTGCGGATATCGGACATTGATTTATAAAAGCTTGCCGCATCCTCCTTATACTGGTCACTCATCTGTATAAAGGTATTGTAGTCATCGCTGACATTCTTTCCCAGATAGTCAAGGGTCACGTTCAGGCATTCGGTAATGTTCTCCACCGCCGACTTGACCTCATCAACGATTGACATGATATTTGTGACCGTATCCGAGGACTGATTGGCAAGATTTCCG
>CAJOPI010000141.1 GCA_905236275.1 uncultured Lachnospiraceae bacterium
ACTCGGACATGATGGCAGGGCTTCTTCTCTGCTTTGTACTGATAATATCTCTCACGATGCTGAGAGCGAAGGTTCAGTATGACGAGAAAGAGACACAGCTTGCAGGTAAGGAAGAAGAGCTCAATATGCAGAGTGTCGAGCTTGTGAATCAGGAAAAGAAGCTTTCTCTACAGTCGGACGAGCTTGAAAAGCAGAAAAACAAGCTTATTGCCCAGGAAGAAAAGCTCATGAGCCAGGAAGAGACATTAAATGAGCAGAATGAGCTTTTAGGCGAGCTACAGGCACTCCTTGATGAGCAGGAGGCGAAGCTCGAGGATATCATCGGTGTCAGGAGAGAGCTTATAGAAAAGCTGAAGACCGAGTTTGAGGATTCCGACCTTTCGGTTGCGATTGATGAGGAGACAGGAGATATCACCTTTGATTCCAGTATCCTTTTTGATTACAACAAATCAACGCTTATAGATTCCGGTAAGGATTTTCTTTCGTCGTTCCTGCCGCGATATATTGATATCCTTCTGAGTGACGATTACAGGGATTATATTTCGGAGGTGGATATCGTTGGTCATACCGATACCGACGGAACTTACCTTTTCAACCTGAATCTTTCACAGGAGAGAGCCTATAATGTGGCTCAGTACTGTCTTTCCGAGGATAATGATATTCTTTCGGAAACGGAACTGAAGAAGCTGCAGGAAGTGCTCACTACTGCCGGAAAGTCCTACAGCAATCCTGTCTACAACAGTGACGGCTCGGTAAATATGGAAGCTTCAAGACGTGTTGAGGTTTCTTTCCGACTGAAGGATGAGGAAATGATCAAGGAAATGATAGAGATACTTAGTGCTTCGTCAGAGGAAAATACGGACGAAACAGATTAAGGAACTGTAGATAAATGCAATAAAGATTTAAGAGCCCTCTTGGACTGCATCGGGATGCAGATTCAAAGAGGGCTTTTTTTAGTCTGGACTTCGTGCTATACTTCCAAGAGGAAGTGAATTGAAGAAGAAAGATTGGAAAGGAATCTTAAAGGGAGTTATATGAAGCCGGCAATAGTGGTAGTTGCATACAACAGGGATGATGCGCTGGAGAGGATACTTAAGTCGCTTGATTCTGCTGTGTATGAGGATAATAATATAGAGCTTGTAATAAGCATAGATTACAGTCAGAATAAAAAAGTACGGAAGGCAGCGGAGGATTTTCACTGGAGATTTGGTGAGAAAAGAATAGTCGTACATGCGGACAGAATGGGCTTGAAGAAGCATATTATAGAATGCGGTGGTTATGCGAAGGAATACGGCAGCATAATAATGCTTGAAGATGACCTTTATGTGTCACCGGACTTTTATAATTTTGCATCAAAAGCACTTGAATTTTCGTCAAAATATCCCGAAATCGGTGGAGTGTCGCTTTACAGCCACCGTTTCAATGTATTTGCGAGACTGCCCTTTGAGCCTGTAAATGACGGCTTCGACAATTGGTATTTCCAGTTCGCGTCAAGCTGGGGGCAGGCGTGGACGGCTGAGCAGTGGACCGGATTTTCGGAATGGCTCGAAGTAAATGACGGTAAAGATATCAGCGGAAACGGGCTTCCCTCAAACGTGGCGGAATGGGGAGAAAGTTCGTGGCTTAAGTATGCCATAAAATATCTGATAGAGAAGGATAAATATTTCCTCTATCCGAGGGTTTCCTACACGACAAATTTCGCAGATGCGGGAGAACATGCAAGCCATGCGGTAACTGACCTGCAGGTTCCGCTTGAATTCGGGCACAGGGAGAATTTTAATTTCAGCAGGGTCGGTGAGGCAAGGGCTGTTTATGATGCTTATTTTGAAAATACTTTGCTGCCCTATGAGTCTGATTTATATGGGATAAAATACAGGGACGGACAGGTCAGGATGAGATATCTTCTGAGCACCGACAATCTGCCCTTTCAGCTTGTGCAGAGCTATGGTCTTCTACTGAAACCCATGGATGCCAATATTTTTGAAAAAATGGAGGGCAGGGAGATAAAAGTCTATGACCTTAGCCTGAAGGCGAAAGAAGCAAAGGCGGATAAGGGTCTTAGGGAAAATTATTTCTATCCGGGAATGAACAGAAAAAAAATTATTGATTTGGTGTCATACAGGTTAAGGAAGCGATGAAGGATATCTTAAATAAATTAGGCTACATTTTTGACAAAAAGCAGAAAAGAAGTATGTTTTTTCTGCTAATTGCGATATTTCTGGGAGCGGCAGCGGAGCTTGTCGGTGTTTCGCTGATCATGCCTCTTATCCAGCTTATCTCCATGCCGGAGGTCGTGGAGGAAAATCCGCTTATCTCGACGGTTTATAAAACTCTTAAGATGCAGTCGGTGACGGATTTTTTCATTTTTCTGGTGATAGTGATAATTATCATATATTTCCTGAAAAATATCTATATGTCGGTGATGTATTACGCCCAGTACAGCTTTATTTATAAAAACCAGCTTAAATGTGCGGGGCGGCTTATAGACTGTTACTTAAAAAAACCCTATACTTATCACCTCGACCATAATACCTCCGAGATGATAAGAAATATAATGCTCGATACGGACAGGCTTTTCCAGTTGATCTTATCTGTCCTTAACGTGGCATCGGAAGGGCTTTTGTCGCTGCTTCTGATGACTTATCTTCTCGTGAGCGACCCGATAATGTCGATTGCGGTGGCACTCATACTTGGGATATGCGTCGGGGCTTTCAGACTTTTTACGAAAAGGAAGACGCATTCCTACGGATTGCAGAACCAGAAGTACGACGGGGAAATGCATAAGTCGATAAATCAGGCGCTTGGCGCGGTTAAGGATATAAAAATCCTTCACAGGGAGAAATATTTTGTGAACCGCTTTGTGAGCTGCGGTGAGAAGAAAATGACCGCACTCATTATGAACAATTTCTTCGGAACGGTTCCGAAATACCTCATAGAAACCGTCTGCGTTGCGGGAATCATGGGAGTTCTCATATTCAAGCTGAAAAACGGAACGAACTTAAACTCGATACTTCCGCAGCTTGCGGCATTTGCAGTTGCGGCATTCAAGCTTTTGCCGTCTGTCGGGAAAATCAGTAATTATCTCAATGGTATAACCTTCCTGCGTCCGTCTATCGACCTTATTTATCATGACCTCAAGGAAACTGAGGATATGGTAGGGGTAGAGTTTAAGGATAAGGACTCGGAGGTTGGCGTCAAGACGAACGAAAATCAGATTTCCATTCAGCATTTGTCCTACCGCTATCCGAATACGGACGAGGATGTACTGAAGGATGTCAGCTTCAAAATCCAACTCGGAAGCTCGATAGGACTTATCGGGCAGAGCGGTTCGGGAAAGTCAACGATGGCGGATGTTATTTTAGGCATACTTTTCCCTAAAGAGGGTTATGTGCGCTACGGCAGACTGAATGTGCATGAAAACCCCATTCGTTGGTCGAAGAAGCTCGCCTACATTCCGCAGGCAATTTATTTGGCAGACGAAAGCATCAGAAGAAATGTCGCATTCGGAATAGACGATGCTGACATAGATGAGGATAAGGTTTGGGCGGCACTTGAAGAGGCGCAGCTGAGTGAATTTGTCCGCTCGCTTCCCGAAGGACTTGATACGGAAGTCGGAGAGCGCGGAGTCAGACTGTCGGGCGGCCAGCGCCAGAGAATCGGCATTGCAAGAGCCCTCTACGGAAATCCTGAAATACTCGTTCTCGACGAGGCAACCAGCGCACTTGATAACGAAACGGAAAAAGCGGTAATGGAAGCAATCGAGCGACTCCATGGAAAAAAGACCCTTATAATAATTGCCCATCGCCTGACAACGATAAAAAACTGTGAATATGTTTATCGCGTAGAAGATGGAAGAATATCGCCGGTCGATATAGACTCGATTGTCGAAGCTGCAAATAGCAAATAGCAAATAGCCAATAGGTACGTAAAGCATATTGAAAACACTTTTTGACCGCGCTTAAAAAACGATTTGCGCGGCAAAAAGTTTTTTCAAATATGCTTTACGTAACAGGAAGCAACATAGCTTACAGTAATGAGGTATTATTTATGAAACCAAAGCTTTCAGTAGTTTTAATTGCATATAACCATGAACCCTTTATTCGAAAAGCACTTGACGGAATACTTATGCAGAAAGTAGATTTCCCATACGAGATAGTTGTCGGGGAAGACTGCTCCACAGACCATACAAGAGATATTTTAAGAGAGTACGCTGAGAAATTTCCGGGGCGTTTCAGATTGCTTTTCAGAGAAAAAAACTTAGGCAGACCTACACTCAACGTCTACCTGACATCAATGGAGTGTCGGGGAAAATACCTTGCCTATCTTGAAGGTGATGACTACTGGACGGATGAAAACAAGCTGCAGAAACAGGTGGACTTTCTTGATGCACACCCTGAATACATGGGAACCACACATTCCTTCAGGCTTATCGGAGAGCATGACGAACCGGTAGAAGATGCCGATAAGACAAGACTCTATAACTGGAGCGGAGATTACAGCTTCGCGGACTGGCAGAAGGCGGGGGCGTGGCCCGGACAGACCGCTTCAAACGTATGCAGGAATTTTTATAAAAACGGAAAGCTCGACTACTCGATACTTTACAGGGCACATGATTTTATCGATGATGGCGTGATATTTACCTTCATGCTTTTGCAGGGTAAAATATACCGCTTTGATGAGGTCATGGCAGCTCACAGAGTTATAAAGAAAAGCGGCGGCGGCAGCTGGACCTCGCTTAAAATGAGAAGAAACTACCTGATAGAAGAGTGTGAGCTTAAGCTTACAATGATGCAGTGGGTTGAGGAAAATGCCGGACTTACGGCAGATGCCTTCAGACGCGCAAAGGGCGAATTAAAGACGGCTGTGAGCTGTTATTTAAAGCACCCGTCCGCAAAGAGCTGGAGACTTTTTAAGAGGGCGGTCGGATATTATGTCTTTCATTTAAGGCTCGGAAAGGTAAGGCGCAGATGATAGTTCTGAGGTTTACCAGCGGTCTGGGTAACCAGATGTTTCAGTATTCCTTTTATAAATATCTCAAAAGACGCTATCCTGATGCAGCGATAAAAGCTGATCTGGGCTGGTATGAGTGGAACAATGCACATCAGGGATTCGAACTTGAAAGGATTTTCGGGCGTTCCGACAATCCTGATTTTATACTGGATAAGGCAAGTCATTTCGAGACCTGGAAGGCTTCCGGGGTTCTGCCGCAGACAAGTGAAGGGATACGCTATATCAACAGGATAACGAGACTTTTTGCCGGAAGACATTTTGAGAAGCAGTTACTTTCAGAGACCGGAAGGGAAGATGAAAATATCCTGAAGGAAAAGGTTGATAATCTCGATACGTCGAAAAATACTTATATAACGGGCTATTTTCTGAAGGAAGATTATTATCTGGATTACTTAAGCGAGCTCAGGCGCTGCTTTAAGTTTGACCTTAAGAATATCGGTGAGGAAAATGATGCTTATTTAAGGGAGATTGCGTCGTGCAGTTCGATTTCGGTTCATGTGCGGAGAGGCGATTATCTCACCAGCGGCAAGGCGCAGGGATTCTTAAGTCTTGACCTTGATTATTATAAAAGAGCAGTCGAACTTATCAGGGAAAAAGTGGAGAATCCGGTATTTTTCCTTTTCTCCGATGATGAGGAATTTATCAGACAGGAATTTAGCTGGATAGAAGACGTGAGGATCGTCAGCGGAAATGTTGACGACAGGAGCTATATCGATATGCTCCTTATGAGCAAATGCCGCCACAACATAACGGCAAATTCGACTTTCTCCGAATGGGCGGGGCTCCTGAACGACAACGAAAATGCTATTGTAATTTATCCGAAAAAATATATGACCGACAAAGACAGTGATATCAAGCATATCGAAGGCTGGTTTAGATTATAAGGGTGAAGTGTGAAAATTTTTTGGTGAATTTTACTCTTCACAAAACACAAGATAAGGTATATTATATTACTATATTTAGTGAATAAGAAATACAAAAAACACAATATTTAGTAAAACCCGGCTTTTAAGTCGGGTTTTTGCGCGAAATAACTTAAGGAGGGTTTCCGGAAGACGACCGGAAAATGTACAAAATGAACATAATTAAGCGTAACGGAGAAGAAGTTGAATTTGACGGAAGCAAGATCATTGCCGCTGTTAAGAAAGCAAACAAAGAGGTTACGGAGAACCTCAGGCTTGATGATGCGGGAATAAAGACTCTTGAAGAGCACGTGGAAGCATACTGCGCATCAATGAGCAGGGCGATGAACGTGGAAGAAATTCAGGATATGGTAGAGAATGAGATCATGCAGGCGGGAAAATTCGAGCTCGCAAGAAAATATATCACCTACCGTTACAGACGTGCACTTGTGCGTAAATCAAACACGACTGATGATAAGATTCTTTCACTTATAAGCTTCAAGAACGAGGATGTAAAGCAGGAAAATTCAAATAAAAATCCTGTTCTTGCTTCGACACAGAGAGATTACATGGCAGGAGAGGTATCAAAAGATCTTGCTCGCCGTTTCTTCATGCCGGAAGACATTATGGATGCCAACGACAAGGGTATCATACATGTTCACGATCTTGATTATGTTTCACAGCAGATTCATAACTGCGATCTCGTAAACCTTGAGGATATGCTTCAGAACGGAACGGTAATTTCCGAGACAAAGATAGAGAAGCCTCATTCCTTCCGAACAGCCTGCAATATCGCGACACAGATAATCGCGCAGGTTGCAAGCTCACAGTACGGCGGACAGTCAATAACCCTTTCACACCTTGTACCTTTCGTTGATGTCAGCCGTCAGAATTACAGAAGGGCTGTAAGGGAGGAATTTGAGACTGAGGGAATCCCGCTTACAGAGGAAAAGATAAATGAGGTTGCGGAGATGAGAGTCCGTAAAGAAATCAGGGACGGAGTTCAGGTTATCCAGTATCAGGTCATCACGCTGATGACCACCAATGGACAGGCACCTTTCGTTACCGTTTTCATGTATCTTGACGAGGTTCCGGAGGGACAGACAAGGGATGACCTTGCGCTTGTTATCGAGGAAATGCTCAAGCAGCGTATCAGGGGTGTAAAGAACGAGAAGGGCAACTGGATAACACCCGCATTCCCGAAGCTAATTTATGTGCTTGATGAGGATAACGTTACAAAGGATTCAAAATACTGGTATCTGACAGAGCTTGCCGCTAAATGTACGGCAAAGAGAATGGTTCCTGATTACATTTCAGCGAAGATCATGAAGGAACTTAAAGGTGACGTATATCCCTGCATGGGCTGCAGAAGCTTCCTCACACCCGATAAGGAGGGCTTGGGAGAAAACGGGGCACATAAATATTACGGACGATTCAATCAGGGTGTCTGCACGATAAACCTTGTTGACCTCGCATGTTCGTCAGGAAAAGATGAGGATAAATTCTGGAAGCTTTTTGACGAGAGACTTGAACTTTGCAGGAAGGCACTTCTCTGCCGTCATGAGAGACTCTTGGGAACTCCTTCCGACGTTGCACCGATACTCTGGCAGTATGGTGCGTTGGCAAGACTTAAAAAGGGCGAAGTGATTGATAAATATCTTTTCGATAATTATTCGACGATTTCTTTGGGTTATGCCGGTATCTGTGAAATGACACGCTACATGAAGGGCTGCTCCCATACACAGGAGCCCGGAACCTCTTTCGCACTGAAGGTTATGCAGTATATGAATGATAAGTGCGCAGAGTGGAAGGCAGAGACGAATATCAGCTTCAGCCTTTACGGAACGCCGCTTGAATCAACCACCTATGAATTTGCGAAGAAGCTTCAGAGACGTTTTGGAATAATCGAAGGCGTTACCGATAAGAACTACATCACGAACAGTTATCATGTTCACGTTACAGAGAATATCGACGCTTTTTCTAAGCTTAAATTCGAATCACAGTTTCAGGAGCTTTCACCGGGCGGAGCCATCAGCTATGTAGAGGTTCCGAACATGAACAACAACATTGACGCGGTGCTTTCCGTTATGCAGTATATTTATAACAATATCATGTATGCGGAGCTCAATACCAAGAGTGATTTTTGTCAGGTATGCGGTTACGAAGGCGAGATAGGTATCGTTTCGGACGAAAATACAGGAAAGCTTGTATGGGAGTGCCCTTCATGCCACAACCGCGATCAGGACAAGATGAATGTTGCAAGACGTACCTGCGGCTATATCGGAACACAGTTCTGGAACCAGGGGCGCACACAGGAGATTAAGGAGAGAGTTCTTCATTTATAATGAACTACGGAAATATAAAATTTGTTGATGTTGCGAACGGACCGGGAGTCCGAACCTCGCTTTTCGTTTCAGGCTGCCGGCACCACTGTAAGGAATGCTTTCAGCCTGAAACATGGGATTTCGCTTTTGGCGAAGCCTATACTGATGAGGTGGAAATAAAGATAATCGACAGTCTTCGGGACGATTTTGTAAGGGGACTTACGATACTTGGCGGTGAACCGATGGAGCCTGAAAATCAGGAAACGGTTCTGGGACTTGTAGAACGTGTTCGGCGCGAACTGCCTGATAAGGATATATGGATTTATTCGGGATATACTTTTGAAGAGCTTACGGATGCTGATAACAAGCGCTGCTATACGGAGTTCACCGATAAAATCCTTGGGACGATTGATGTCCTTGTAGATGGGGAGTTTCATTTGGAGGAGAAAAATCTCATGCTGAACTTCCGCGGCTCGTCAAACCAGAGGATAATCGATATAAAAGAAAGCTTCAAAAATAAGGCTCTTGTTTTATCAGAATATAATAACTGAGCTTGCCACGAGGATATATATAGAACACCTTGGATTAGAAATAGTCTGAGGTGTTTTTATGTTATATAGGTAGTGCACTGAAAATATATGCAGATTTCGTGTTAAGAAATAAAAAATCCATGCCGATAATTGAATCTTCCTATGATGACATAAAGGCTACACTCGATTACTATTTTGCAAAAGACAGTATTGCGGTTGTGCTGTTATTGTATTATTATGAATTGAGTGATAAAACCAAAATTGAAGATATCAGTTGTAGATAATTAACAAATCCAAAGTGGGGAATGGAAAAAGCCGGTACTTTTGCCGCGTATTTTGCGGCATTAGTACCGTTGCGTTTACTATAAAAGGGAATGGGGAAAAATATGGAGAGAAGTTTGAAAAATTCAACTAACTGTGATGGTAAATATAAGATTGGCAAGAAATTACCCAAGATAATAGTGTGTATATTTTTTGCGGCGGTGATTGTGAATCTAAGTCCGAAGGAGAAGGCGTTTGCGGCTAAATACTTTCTGGCCGAGAACGGGAGTGACAGCGCGGCGGGATCGAAGAGTGCGCCTTTTGCAACGTTTTCCCATGCGATAGAAAGGCTTCAGGCAGGCGATACCCTTTATGTGAGGGGCGGAGACTACAAAGAGCAGATATATATTCCGTCGAATATATCGGGAACGAAAAAGAAAAGGATCAGCATAAAGGGCTACGGAAATGAAGAGGCAGTCATAGACGGTGACGGAAAAAGCGTTCACCTGCTTGAAATTGACGGGGCTTCTTATCTGACTGTGCAGAATATGCATTTCAGAAATGCTCATGGAAATGACTCTGCCGGAATATGCGTCTATCCTGCGTCTAAAGGGATCAGACTTATAAAGAACGAGTTGTCCGACATCGCTGTCAGCGGAGAGGTGAATGAGGACAATAATGCCAACGGTATCATAATTTACGGTAATTCCACAAAAGAGATAGCCGATATCGAGATAAGGAAAAATTATATCCACGATTTGGATACAGGCTATTCGGAAGCCTTATCGGTTGCCGGAAACTGTGAGGATATCCTGATAAGGCAGAATACGGTCGAAAATATAACAAATATCGGAATTGACTGTTCGGGAAATTATGGATATTGTCCCGATGCATCAAAGGATTATCCGCGGGATATTCGCATTGAGCGGAATATAGTCAGGAATTGTATTTCACCCTATGCGACCTCTTATGGAATTTATATAGATGGCGCACACGACGCGAAGATTAAGAGAAATACTGTTGAAAAATGCAGCGGCGGAATGGAAATCGGAGCAGAGCAGAGCCAGTCGGTCAACACTTACGCGGCTTCTGACATAACCGTTGAGCGAAATAAGCTTTTTGACAATACAGAGGCAGCCTTCGCGGTTGGAGGTTATGAGAAGGAGCTCGGGCGCGTCGGTGATGTGACCATAAAAAACAATTTATGCAGAAGGAACGGAGACAAAGAAGGCTGTGCCATGGTCGTGCTTTCGAAATGTGATGGCATCAGTTTTATCAAAAACAGATTTTTTAACGACAACGGCAGAGGTGATGTGCTTTACTCAGAAATGCCGAAGGAATACACTTATAATATAACTTTCAGGCAAAACCGCTATTCAAATAGTGAAAATGACAGCTTTGTCCTGAATAATGTTGCAACGGATTCACTTGAAGGCTGGAAGAAGCGGTAGCATCATATCATAAGCGGCGGTCAGAGATGACAGCCGCTTTTTCTCGTGTAATAACTACGTGTTAAATCCGAAAAATTCCAATTTTTAAATTTATAAAAAACACTTGCATACTGTATACATATATGTTAATATATCGAAGTATCATTCCCCGTAAGGCACTCGCCTTATTTAT
>CAJOPI010000142.1 GCA_905236275.1 uncultured Lachnospiraceae bacterium
CTTAGGAACTGTAGATAAATAACATGTACAATTGCGCAGGATAAACTTTCAATTGCAAGGAAGAGGAATGAAGCGTAGCGAGCTACGACTGCGTTTTCTTCTTTGCACTGGAAAAACCATCCTACGCAAAATTGTAAATTTATTTATGAACAGTTCCTAAGCTGACGGCAAAGTGTCATAGGGGTATAAAAATGATAAAGGTATTGATTGCAGATGACCAGCAGCTCATAAGGGAGAGCCTGAAAATAGTATTAGACAGTGTAGAAGATATAGAGGTAATAGCGACGGCAGGTGACGGCGATGACGCAATAAAAGCCGCAAAAGAAAAAAAGCCTGACGTGATACTCATGGATGTCCGTATGCCAAAGATGGACGGAGTGCAGTGTACAAAAAAAATAAAAGAAGAATTCCCTGAGGTAAAAGTTATAATCCTCACCACCTTCGATGATGACGAGTACGTATATGATGCGCTTAAATTCGGTGCCAGCGGATACCTTTTGAAAGGAATAAGTACCGACGAGCTTGCCAATGCGATAAGGACGGTCTATCAGGGACAGGCAATGCTCAATCCCGATGTCGCCGCGAAAGTCCTTAAATTTTTCTCTATGGTGACACAGGAGGAAAATAACATCCTGTCAGTTAATGAAAGCTTCGTTAAAGACCTGAACGAAAACGAGTGGAGAATTATCGAAGAGGTATCAAAAGGGCGGAGCAACAAAGAGATAGCGGAAAACCTCTGCCTTTCCGGTGGAACGGTCAGAAATTATCTGTCGGGAATATTGGAAAAACTGGAACTGCGGGATCGTACACAGCTTGCAATCTGGGCACTGCAAAGAAAAAACGTACATTAAATGTCTTACATCCGTTACTCCGTTTTAAACCTATAAAACCATATCTGACAAGCAATAATTCAGTTTGACCATTGTTTTGTTTAATGATAGCATAAATTTATCAGACAATACGATGGTTTTTTCAGTGGAGGAAAAGAATGAAAGTATTCAACACAACGGCAGTGTGCATACCATCGAAACATTATATGGTTGATCTCTCCGAGAGGGTAAAGGAAATCAAAAAGCTTGTGGATGCCGGAAAATATTTTACCATCAATCGGGCAAGGCAGTATGGCAAGACTACGACACTTAACGCTTTGGAAAAAAAATTATCCGGGGAATATTATGTCGTTTCAATGGATTTCCAGAATTATGGAGAAGATACATTTAAGGATGCGGATTCCTTTTGCAGAGATTTTTCAACTGAGTTCTGTTTCTTATTAGAGACCTGTGCAAATACAGATAGTGATGAACTGAAGACCGCTATTCGGAATATGATAGAATCGGCAGAGGATAGCAATAAAGAACTGCGTCTTTTCAGTATGTTCAGATATATAAACAGGATATGCGATTGTGCAGATAAACCTATAGTGTTATTTATAGATGAAGTGGATAGCGCGACGAATAATCAGTTGTTTATTGATTTTCTTGCCGGACTCAGGTCGAATTATATAAAACGTGAAAAGAATCCGAGTTATAAAACCTTCCAGTCCGTCATTCTTGCCGGAGTAACGGATGTAAGGTATCTAAAATCCAAGATACGCGCAGAGGCTGATAGTAAAGTGAACAGCCCATGGAACATAGCCGCTGATTTCACAGTAGACATGAGCCTGTCCGAGTCCGGCATTAAGGGTATGCTGGATGAATATGAGTCGGATCATCACACCGGAATGGATACGTCAGCAGTAGCAAAATCCATCCATGAATATACAAATGGATATCCGTTTCTGGTAAGCCGTATATGCCAGCTGATGGACGAAGATGTAAGCAAAAGAATAGCTCCTGATAAAGTCTGGACAAGAGAGGGAATTGATGAAGCCGTAAAGCTTATACTTGACGAGAATAATACCCTGTTTCAGTCGCTTACAAAGAACCTGAATAATTATCCTGAACTGAAAGCCTTTATCCGCAGTATCCTGATGGAAGGAGCAAGGCTGACATGGAGCTCTCAGCAGGATGCTATTGTTCAAATGCAGATGTACGGTTTGATTCGTAATGATAATAATATGGTACGGATTGCGAATCGGATTTTCGAGACAATGCTTTACAATATGTTTCTTTCTGATGAGGAACTGAAGAGTAATGTGTTCAGTCAGGAAGGAACCCTTGCAAAGAATAAATTTGTGGAAGCTGGCAGGCTGAATATGCGCCTGATACTGGAGGGATTCAAGGATACCTATATCGAGGTCTGCGGACCGCTTGAAGACAGATTCAAGGAAAAAGACGGGCGTGAATTATTTTTGCTTTATCTGAAACCGATCATAAATGGCACAGGAAATTATTACATAGAAGCACAGACAAGAGATCAGACGAGAACGGATATAATTGTTGATTATTTAGGAGAGCAGTACATTATAGAGCTGAAAATCTGGCGCGGAGAAAGATACAATGAAGAAGGCGAAAAACAGATCAGCGAGTATCTGAATTATTGGAAGCTGGATACGGGTTATATGCTGAGCTTTAATTTCAACAAGAAAAAGGAAACCGGTCTGAAACGGGTGGAGATTGGAGAAAAGGTAGTTTTTGAGTGTACGGTGTAAATTACAGTGAAAAAATATATAAAAAGTGTGATTCTTGCTGCAATAACGGTGATATTCGTTATCGTGGTCGGAAGTCTCGGAATAAATGACGGAAATAAAAAAGAGCTTAAGTTTGCCATGTTTGGCGGGAGTAACTGGGATGTAGCGATACAGGACAGCTATGAAGTCATGGAGGACATCATATTGCTCTTCGAGAGGAATAATCCCGATGTTGATATAGTCTGCGAAACAGGGGTCATGAAAGAGGATTATTCCGAATGGCTTGCTGAAAAGATACTGAGTGATGAAGCGCCGGATGTGATGTTTATAGAGAAGGCGGACTTCAATAAATATACGGACCTTGATATCCTACAGGAGCTTGATGCCTATATAGAAGGGGATGCGAGTTTTGACAGGGAGATAATATATTCCTCGGTGATGGAGACCGGAAAAATGAACGGCAGGCAGTATGGCCTTCCCATAGAGGCAATGCCTTATCTCATGTTCGTTAATAAAACACTTCTTTCAAAAGAAGGGATTGATATACCTTCGAATGATTACAGCTTTGAGGACCTTTACAATATCTGCAGTAAGATAACCAAGGATACGGATGGGGACGGTATCATAGACCAGTTCGGAATATATAAATACAGCTGGCGTGATGCTTCAGTTGCCAATAACGCGGAGCTTTTCAGTGCGGATGGTAAATACTGTAATTTTATGTCGAATGAGTTCAAGGAAGCAATAGGTTTTATAAATTCACTCGAAATCCTGAATAACGGTCAGATGATCACACAGGAAAATTTTGATGAGGGAAAGGTTGCATTTATGCCGCTGACACTTGCGGAATACCGGACCTACAAAACCTATCCTTATAAAATAAAAAAGTATTCTGATTTCCAATGGGACTGTATATCAATGCCGAAGGGAAGCAGGGGAGACAACAAATCAAGAATAGATGCCCTGAACGTGGGGATGAGTAAAAGAAGCATGAATAAGGATCTTGCATGGCGTTTCATGAAATTCCTTGCGACGGATGAAGAGGTTCAGAAGATGCTTTATGAAAGGACTCCGTCTGCGTCCGTCCTGCCTTCGGTCATGGAGTCTGATGCCGGAGAAAATATCCTGAATGAAGGGGCAGAGGATTCGGACAGACTGATACGCTCCGAAATGATAGGAGAAACCATAGGAACGGGAAGCGCGGAGATGAGATTCGATGCCTATGAAGGGGCGATGTCCCTTGCGGACAGTGAGATAAGCTCACTTCTTGCCGGCGGTCTTGAAGCCGATATGGAGAGCTTTACAAGGGATTTGCAGACGAAAATAACCGAATATCTGAAACGCTTTTAACTTTTTTCATGGGTGGAGCACAGCAGTTTCTTTTTTTCGTGGCTCAGTCGCTTTATATGCCATTCTTTTGACATGGCTTCTTCTTTGCTTGCAAACTCTTCGGACCAGACAAGTCTGCAGGGACGTCTGCTGCGGGTGTATTTTGCCCCTTTTTTGGGGATTTCTCCATTGTGCTCTGCGAGCCTTCGTTCAAGGTCTGTGGTATAGCCTGCGTAATAACTTCCGTCCGCGCATAAGAGTAAATAACAGTAATGTTTCATCGTTTATTTTCACCCTGATTTATGCTATGATTAAAAGAACATTAATGAGATAGAACTATTATAGTATAATACAGGCGGAGCGAAATTGGATAAAAAAATTGAGGAATATCTTTTAGAACGGGGATACCATATCATACCAAATGACGCCGGAAATGATATAAGGGTTTTTTTCAGGGTTGCTCAGAGCCTTGCATCCGCAGTTATTCTCATAGATGCGAGGAAAATCATTCTTTCGCGGCAGAATTTCAACAATCTGAAAAATGAAATAGGCGGAATGTTTGCATCAAAGGGCTATGACAATATAAAGATATTCAGTATTTTCATAGTCAATAACTCTGTACTCGGAAAGAAAATCACACAGCAGGAAGAGTTTTCGTGGATAGTCGATATGCAGGCGGGACGGCTTGTAATCTATGAGCATCAGCTTCTTGATTTCGATAATTTAAGAGAGGGGCTGGAAAGGACGGTTGACAGCTTCTTCGAAGAGAAGGGACTTGCGGAGGAGAAGCTGACACTCTGGCAGGTTTTGGCAAATACACTCTGGCATAAC
>CAJOPI010000143.1 GCA_905236275.1 uncultured Lachnospiraceae bacterium
TATCAGGGCGAAGAAGGATATAGCCCTCGCCAACAAGGAAACTCTTGTAACGGCAGGACATATCATTATGAAAGAGGCAAAAGAGGCAGGGGTAAGGATTCTGCCTGTTGACTCGGAGCATTCGGCAATTTTCCAGTCCATGCAGGGTGAGGAGCACGAAAGAATAGAGAAGATACTGCTGACGGCATCCGGCGGACCTTTCAGGGGAAGAAAACGTGACGAGCTTTCGGAAATGACGGCGGCGGAGGCTCTTAAGCATCCGAACTGGGATATGGGACCCAAGGTTACGATAGATTCGTCAACCCTTGTAAATAAGGGACTCGAGGTAATGGAAGCCCACTGGCTTTTTGATGTTGACTACGACAATATCGAGGTTCTTGTGCATCCTGAAAGCATAGTGCATTCGGCAGTTCAATATACGGACGGTGCCGTAATCGCACAGCTCGGAGTTCCGGATATGCATCTCCCTATCCAGTATGCGCTTTTCTATCCTCACAGGATGCCTCTGGGAAGGGAACGACTTGACCTTGCTAAAATCGCATCCCTGAAATTCGAGAAGCCCGACATGGAGACCTTCAGGGGACTTAAGCTTGCTTTCAGGGCAGCTAAGACCGGAGGAAGCCTTCCTACAGTCTTTAATGCTGCCAATGAGCTTGCAGTCAGGCGATTCCTTAAGGGTGAGATAAAGTATCTTGAAATTACCGATGTGATAGAGAAGGCAATGGATGAGCATAAGCTCATAGAAAACCCGACACTTGATGAGATTTTTGAGATTGAAGAGGCTTTTGACAAGTGCTGATTAAGTTGATTTTGTTTCTTCTGATTTTTTCAGTGATCGTTCTCGTACATGAAGGCGGTCACTGTGTTATCGGAAAGAGAAGCGGTATAGACGTGGTGGAGTTCTCGATCGGACTCGGTCCTACGATATGGGGATTCGAGAGAAACGGGACTAAATACTCGATAAAGGCGCTTCCTTTCGGCGGAGCCTGTCAGTTCAGGGGGATGGACCCTGATGATGAGGAAGCCGAAATATATGAGAATTCCATGCTGAATGCCCCGATATGGTCAAGGATCGCGACTGTGGCTGCGGGACCGGTAATGAATTTTGTTCTTGCCTTTTTCCTTGCTCTTTTTGTAGTGGGAAGCATGGGCTATGATGCGCCCGTCATAAGCGGAGTTATGGAAGGATATCCTGCTGCGGAGGCAGGGCTTCAGGGCGGTGACAGGATAGTAAAAATTGGCTCAAAGCATATAGATGTTTACAGGGATATAAGCCTTTATATGCTCCTTAATGAGTCCAAGAGTGCGGAAATTACTTTCGAAAGGGATGGAAGCAGGCAGACTGTAACCGTTACGCCAAAATATGATGAAGAGTCGGGAAGATACCTTTTCGGACTTTACGGTGCGGAAGAGAGAGTAAAGGGCAGCGTGTTTGATACCGTTTACTACAGCATTGTTGAGGTAAGGTACTGGATAGAGGCAACCTGGAAAAGTCTGGGAATGGTTTTCGCCGGAAGGATCACCATGGATGATGTCGCTGGACCGGTAGGTGTTGCGCAGACGGTCGGAGATGTTTATGATGCTTCGAAAAGCAGCGGCATATATTATATATGGATCAACATGATGCAGCTAACCATTCTGCTGACTGCGAATTTAGGGGTTATGAACCTTCTTCCCTTTCCTGCACTCGATGGAGGTCGTCTGGTATTCCTTTTTATAGAACTGATAACCAGACGCAAGGTGAACCGCAGCATCGAGGCAATCATACATTTTGTGGGGATGTGTGTATTGCTGGTATTCATGGTATTCGTAATGTATAACGACGTATCAAAGTTCTTCAGGTGATATGTCGGGATAGTGATTGGGCGAGTGTTTTTGAGGTAAATGAGTATGAATTGTAAAAAATGCGGCAGAAAAATTGAGGAAGATTCGGAGTTTTGCAGATTTTGCGGCAGTCCGGTCGAAAGGACGGCCAGGGAAAAGCTTCCTAAGAAAGCGGATCTGTCCTTTGAAAACGAAGATGAGGAAGACGAAGAAAATTTTATATTGGCTCTTGTAAAGGGGATAAATCCCCTGCATATCGGAATATTTGTAATAGCTCTGTGTCTTCTGGTATCAATAATCACCTTTGCCGTATTGAAACCAAGGTCGAATAAGGAGAAGACCGCGGAGGTTCTTGGTGAGGCTGAAAAACCTACGGCACAGGTTGTGGTATGGGATGAGGAGGAAATCAACAGTACAACTGTAGATGAGGCTTCCGAAGAAACAACAGCTGACGCTGAGGAAGCTGTCACTGATGAAGCCTTTTATGATGCTTCCTACAGCGAAAAAGAAGGTATTAACAGATATGAATTTATCGTTAATGACTTAAAATGGACCGAAGCCTATCAGGACTGTATAAACAGAGGCGGTTATCTTGTTCATATTAATTCGGACGAAGAGATGTCCTATATTTGTGAGCAGATAAAAAAAGAAGGTTTTGATGATGTCTACTTTTATATCGGAGCTTCGAGAAACGAGGATTCCGAAAATTATTACTGGGTAAACAGTGAGGCAAAGCATTTCGGAAAAGCCCTGAATAACGATCCGGTTCATAAGGAAAACTGGCTTTACGGCGAGCCCAGCTATCAGGATACTGACTTCGGAACATGAGAGTATTTCCTCGATATGCTGAATCACCCCGATGAAGGAAAGTGGTATTTCAATGACATAGCTGATGACGGTTTATACAGTTTTCTAAAAGGAAAGAGCCGTATCGGTTACATTTGTGAATTTGAGGACTGAATTAGGAACAGTTTCTTAGTCATAAAGACCACATTTATCTGCGGCTTCAGACCAGTCTTTAAAGCTTTCTTCATCCCTGTGGTCTTTCAGGCTGTAATGCTCTGCGATATAATTTCCAAGATAGGCGGAAACCTTCTTCGAACCGCTCAGGTTCAGATGGTCTCCGCCATCTTTTGTATCTGTCGCCCAGTCAATGCCCATCTCATCTGTGAGAAGATTCAGGTCGATAAAATCAACTCCGTTTTCTTCAGCCCATTTTTGAATGGAATCATGCCTTGAACGGTCATAATTTACAGGGCTGGGGAGGGCTGTTACAAGGAGCTTCACCCCATTCGCCTCAGCAAAATCAGTGATTTTTTTCAGATAATAAAGATTATCCTCATGAATTTCAGACTCATTTTTAAGTCTGTCTTTTTCCATATAGTTAAGGTCACCGGTATAGGGCTCAACCTTTTCCGAGTACTGAAATCCCTTCATCCCGTCAACATCATCCTCGTCGAGCTCATTGTCATCAGAGTCGAAGATGCTTGGAATATATGCCTTGTAAAAAGTATGATAATGAAAAATCGGAAATAAACTCTCTACAAAGTTAGTCGGATGTGCGAAAGCATCCCTGTAAGGACTTGCTTCGGAAAACATCACGCAGGGTTCTATAACAATGAGGTCCGGAGTATGACGTTTATAAGCAGTCCTCAGTATGGAGCACTGGTCACAAAGTCTCATGGCACCGTCGCTTACGTCATAGCTGCTTATACCATGCTCATGATAAATCTGAAGCGGTGAAATATCCCTGAAAACAAGGCTGTTTCCGGTAAACATCACATCTATCGAGTCCTTGTCTTCGAGGGCAAGGTCTTCAAGCTTCTTATCGGTATTTACAATATCATAAACCTCTCCGCCTTCGGGACTGACAATGCTCGAACTGACAGATAGAATAAGCGTAAGAACGACCGGAAAAATAAAAGCCATTATTTTATTTTTGTTTTTTATATAAAAATCCTTAACCATAAAAAATTCCTAAAATGTTTTGTAAAACATAAAAAGGTCAATCGTAAAAAATTATACTATATATATTTGCTTGACACAAATAGAAAATTGCTTTATTATAGACAGGTCAAATCCGGCATTCGCCGATTTAATCCCAGGAAATGTTTCATCTGTTGAAGTTTTCTTTAGTGTATTTTTTGTTACTGTTCAACTTGTTTTGTTTAATAAGGTTTTTTTGTTTAATAAGGATTTATATGGGCAGAAAATATGAATTTATCAGGGAGCTTGGAAGCGGAGGCATGAGCGTTGTTTATCTTGCCCGCGACAAAAAGCTTTCCATGAGATGGACAATAAAAAAGATAGATGTGACCGGTGCAGGGCATATTGCGGATAGCGTAAAAAGAGAGGCCATGGCACTCAGAAGATTAAGAACCGATTCGATAGCGAGGCTTGCTGACGTTTACAGGGAAGGAAATTATATCTGCCTTTGTATGGAATATGTCGAAGGGCGGAATTTAAAGGATATAGTCAGGGAAGAGCCGGAGCTTGCCCGTAAAAACGTTCTCAAATGGGCGGAAGAACTTACGGATATTATCATACTCCTGCATTCACTTGAACCGGCACTTATATATCGGGATATGAAACCGGCAAATGTCATTTTGAAGCCTGACGGGAAGCTCTGTCTTATTGATTTCGGGGCATCGAGGCTGAAAATTGATACGGTCAGGGATGAGACACCGACGGGAACAAAGGGATATGCGGCTCCGGAACAGTTCAGGGGATATGCTGATGAACGCTCGGATATATATGCACTTGGAAAAACGATAGCAAAAATCAGCGGAAACAAAATGCCTAAAGGACTTGGAAAGATAGTAGCCAAAGCAACAGATGAAAATCCTGACAGGCGTTATCAGTCAGCAATGGAAATGAAGAAGGCTCTGGAGCGGCTGAAAAAACGTAAGCGTACAGTCCCAATCTTAGCAATTGCAGCATTTGTGCTGCTGATAACTCTTCTTACAGCAGGGAAAATAAACGCAAGGAACGGGAACTACCGGAAAGCGATAAACAATGAAAAAGAAGACTATCTCAGGTTGTCGGTTGACAGCGGAAAAACGGAAGAGGCACTTCTTAAAATCGACGAATACCTGAAAATACCTGACGGCAGCGACAGGTCAGAGCTTTGTTTTGAAGCAGGTCTTGCAGCATTTTTTGAACTTTCGGATTATGAAAAGGCGGAGGAATATTTTTCAGCCGTTGAAAGCAGCAGGATTCCGGAAGCCTCCTTTCTTAAAATCATTTCGGAAGAGCTTGCAGTCATATCAGATGATAAAAGCAGACTTATTAAGGCGATAGAAGACTACAGGGAATTGAATAATGCTAAAGGAGAAGGTGAGGAAAAGCTTAGGAATATCCTTTATATTTCAAGAGCGGAGTACATCATAAGCTCACTTTTGAAGGACGGGAAAAGGGATGAATTGCTGAAGAGGGCTTTGGAAGATGCAGAAGTCGCGGAAAAGCTTTGCGAGGGCGGAGATTCTTCGGAGGATTTCGAAAGCGGGATACATGACCTAAAATATCTTCTCTTAAAGGAAAGTGGATTTGATGAGAAGGCTCTGGAAGAAGGTCTTAAATGGCTCGAAGGTCCTGATGGAAAACGGGATAAGACTACGGCCCTTAAAAGAATCCTTGAAATGGATGAAATTTATGAAAAAAATGGAGACCTAAGGAAAAGACTTGGATTTATGGAAAAGGCGGAGATGCTTTTTCCTTATGAGGCAGAAGATATCTATATAAGGCATATAAGGCTTCTTCTGGAAACGAATGCGGGAAAGGAAGAGACAGGTGAGGTATTAAAAAATGCTTCGCTATGTGGAAATTTAGAAAAGAGAAAGGAATACAGAGAACTTGAAAGGAAATACAGGGAAAAATATACAGAGGATTAAAAAGAGCGGGCCTGCAAGAGTCATGGGGCTTGCCTGTGCATTGGCAGTTGCGGCAGCGAATCCGGTGCTGGCGCAGGAGAATGTGAAGGTTACGGATGCTGCCGGACATGAGCTTCTTATAGATGACAACGGAGTCTTGAAAAGGTCGGGAGACTGCATTTTTTCAATAAAAGGTAATTATAAGGGAAAGCTTTTGATAAATGAGAAGACGGATGGAAATGATAATTTCAGCGAGCTTGAAAACGGCAGCTACAGGGTGAAATTTACTGACGAGAAGGAGATATCCTTTCTGATTCTTGATGAGGAAAAAATGCTTTATCGTCCGGTAAACGGTCTGCCTGAGACAATTTATGTCAAAAAAGCAGATGGCTTTGGCGGCAGTCCGAAAGCAGAATTTATTTATGAAGAGGCAGAAAGAAGGGCTGACCATCTGAGGCTTAAAGGAAAGGAGCCGGTCCTTAAGTTAAGTCCTTCGGAGGGGATGGCAACCTATATCAAAATCAGCTCGGAAAAAGGAGCGGAGAAGATAAGGCTTAAGGATGAGATTTATGAATATCATTTCGGGGAAGGTGCTTATGCGGTGGAGGTCTGGAATGAGGACGGCTTCGGGAGAAGATACGAAGCGGAGCTGCCCTTCAGCAGATTTATTTATAAGAAGCTTTGGGAAGAAAAAGAGACGCAGGAAGCACTGACTGAAAAGCCGGAGGAAGCTGATGAGGAGAGTCCTGAAATAAAGAAATTTACAGCAGAGCTGGAAGGGGACAGTCTTCTCATAAAGGGAAGATGTGCCGACAGGCTTTCGGGGATGGATGAGGTAAAAATATATCTTGGAAAAGAGGAGCTTCCGCTGATTAAGGAAAATGGCGAATACAGGGCGGAGATTTCCATGGGTTTTGTCAGAAAGGGAGCTCAGAGGATTTTATTCAGGGCAGCGGACAAGGCGGGAAATACTTCCGAAAAGGAGCTGGAGTTCGAAATAGAGGACGACGAGGCTCCGGTTGTGAAGCTCATTGGTATTGAAAATATGGGACTTTATGCGGGGGATAAGGAATTTAGCGCTGAGGCCTTTGACGATAATCTTTCGGAAGTGACCTGCGTTGTCGAGAGAATGGATGCGGGAGGAAAGGTTTTGGAGCATAGGGAATATCCGCAGGGGAAGATCAGGCTGAATGAGGAGGGAAGCTACAGGATAAGGCTCACTGCAAGGGATAAAAATGGAAACACCTCGTCGCTGACAAAGCTGCTTACCATAGATAAGAATGCACCCGGAATTGCGGATTTATCGAATATAGACAAAAAATATCTGAAAAGCCTTTCTTTAAGGAAGGATATGAGCTTTCTCATTTCAGACATGACTCTCTCGGGATTTGGGCTCTACTTAAACGGCAGGGAATACAACGGTGATAAAATTGACAAGGCGGGACATTATGTTTTAAGCATAAAGGCGAAGGACAAAGCCGGTCACACTGCTGAAAAGACTGCGGAATTCGTGATTAGAAGGAATCATTGACACATCAGGAAAATAAATGCTATAGTACAGGTTAACGAATTAATATTTTTGTTTTTGGTGGGAGCAGTTATGTACAGAGATAATACAAAAACAGTGAAAATCGGTGACAGGGTAATAGGCGGCGGAAATCCGGTGCTTATCCAGTCAATGACGAATACAAGAACAGATGATGTCGAAGCTACGGTAGCTCAGATACTGAGGCTCGAGGAGGCAGGCTGTGAGCTTGTACGATGTACGGTTCCCACGATTCAGTGTGCGGAAGCCTTCAGGGAGATAAAGAAACGAATACATATCCCGATCATCGCAGATATACATTTTGACTACAAAATGGCTGTCGCAGCGATTAAAAACGGTGCGGACAAGATAAGGATAAATCCCGGAAACATAGGCGGAGAGGAAAAAATAGCCGCTGTGGTGAAATGCGCAAAGGAGCATAATGTTCCCATAAGAGTGGGCGTTAATTCGGGTTCGCTTGAAAAAAATCTTATAGAGAAATACGGCGGGGTCAGCGCTGAGGGACTCGTTGAGAGCGCACTTGACAAGGCTGCCATGATAGAGAGGCATGATTATGACAATCTTGTCATATCAATAAAGTCCTCCGACGTACTGATGTGCATAAAGGCTTATGAACTTGTTGCTGAGAAGTCGCATTATCCGCTTCATGTGGGAATTACCGAAGCGGGAACCGTAATGAGCGGAAATATCAAGTCTTCCGTAGGACTTGGAATAATCCTGCACGAGGGAATAGGAGATACGATAAGGGTATCCCTTACGGGAGATCCGGTCGAGGAGATCAGAAGCGGAAAGCTCATACTGAAAACCCTCGGACTCAGGAAGGGCGGCATAGAAGTCGTGTCCTGTCCCACCTGCGGACGAACGAGAATAAATCTTATAGAGCTTGCAAATGAAGTCGAGAAAATGGTTCAGGGCTATGACCTTGATATAAAGGTTGCGGTAATGGGCTGTGCGGTAAACGGTCCCGGAGAGGCAAGCGAGGCTGACTTCGGTGTTGCGGGTGGAGACGGAGAAGGACTCCTGTTCAAAAAGGGAAAGATAATCAAGAAGCTTCCGGAATCGGAATTATTGGAGGCATTAAAGGATGAGCTTGACAAAGCCGTTTTATGAGGTATTTCCAACATTGAAGCTTGAGGGAGAAGAGCA
>CAJOPI010000144.1 GCA_905236275.1 uncultured Lachnospiraceae bacterium
GCTACGCAAAAAGGGTGCCCCTCACTCCCACTTCATGTTCTTACGCAGCCAGCAGCAAGGTGCTGGCTGCTAACTGAATAGTAACAATTGTACCCGTTTATAAACAAAAGTTTTCAACATGTGTATAAATCAACTTGTGCAGAAAGTTATCCACATAAGGGCATAAATAATTGATTTACATAATGTTTTCCACATAATGTGGAAAAGTTGTTGATAAACATCCATTTCTGTTAGTTTAAAATCCTACAATCCCATATTTATACACATTTACACATGTTGATATGTTAATAAACTTATCCACACTTATCCACATACAGGTTGCATTTATATCAGCAAGAAGTTTACATAAGATTGTGTAATACAGATAGAGTTATTCACATATGTTGAAAACTATGTGGATAAACCCATAGAGATGTGCACAGAATATCCCGATAATGTTGATAAATTCTTAAATTTAAGGTAATATATATAAGGTATTGTCCTTATGAATATACATTAGGTAATTATAATAAGGAAGAAATTTTTATTAATGGAGAACC
Organism: uncultured Lachnospiraceae bacterium; assembly: GCA_905236275.1. Classification (GTDB taxonomy): domain Bacteria; phylum Bacillota; class Clostridia; order Lachnospirales; family Lachnospiraceae; genus NK4A144. Next base: position 540 of record CAJOPI010000144.1, read on the forward strand.
GGCAGAATGGATGAAAAGAATTCTATAATTGAAAATTGGAATAAGATAAAGGAAGTAGTAAGAACGGAAACAGGCATTTTGGATGTTCCTTTTCAAACATGGGTTGCTCCTTTAGAGATTTTTTCAGTAGAGAATGAAACGGTAAAGATATTAACCCTTGAAGAAACACAGCAGGGTGTTGATATCATAACCAATAAATTTAAAAGGGCCTTTGAATTTGCAATCATGGGTCTGATGAACAAGAGCTATACGGTTGAATTTATAGCTAAGAATGAGGCCAAAAAACTTGAGGAATCAAGTCAGAAGGCGCAGATAGACAATTTAAGACTTGAAACAGAGAATATTCAGCGCTCAAATCTCAATCCTAAATACACATTTGATACATTCGTTGTCGGACCGAACAACAGACTTGCCCATTCTGCAGCCCTTGCTGTAGCTGAAGATCCGGGAAAAGTCTATAACCCGCTATTTCTCTATGGCGGACCCGGACTTGGTAAGACTCACCTTATGCATTCCATCGGTCACTATATAATAAGTAAGAATCCTAATAAAAATATTCGATATGTGACAAGTGAAGCCTTTACCAATGAGGTTATCGAGAATATTCAGTTTGGCGGAACTCAGGGTATGTCCAAGTTTCGTGAAAAATACCGTACTGTTGACGTTCTTCTGATTGACGACGTTCAGTTTATTATAGGTAAGGAAAGTACACAGAATGAATTTTTTAATACCTTTAATGAGCTTCATGCCCAGAATAAGGCTATTATTCTTTCCTCGGATAAGCCTCCCAAGGATATGGAAACTTTAGAGGAGCGTTTGAGGTCAAGATTCGACTGGGGATTAACGGTTGACATAAATCCTCCTGACTATGAAACCCGTATGGCTATACTCCGCCGTTATGCAAAGACTATCGGTGTAAAAATTGATGATGAGATAGTTCAATATGTTGCTTCAAATATCAAGTCTAACATCCGGGAGCTTGAGGGAGCTCTCAATAAGGTCGTTGCATTACACAAGCTTGATAACCGCGAAATAACAATGTTTACCGCTGAGCAGGCTATTAAGGATATGATTCTTCCTGATTCTCCAAGAAAGGTTACTCCTGAAATAATTATTTCAGAGGTTGCCAAATATTATGGAGTTACGGCAGATGACATAAATTCAAGCCGCAGAAATAAGGAAATTGTTATTCCAAGACAGGTTGCAATGTACCTCTGCCGGGAGAAAACGGACACAGCTTTAGCTGAAATAGGCAAAATAATGGGCAACAGAGACCATACTACAGTTATCCACGGTCATGATAAAATAGAACAGACCTTATCCACAGATTTAAAGTTGAAAAATGAAATAGAGGAAATCTGCAAAAAAGTTTTTCCCTCATAATTAACATCTGTTCAACCTCTTTTCAACTTGTTTATTTTTTAGTACAAAGCACTATTTTAGCGGCTTTCAGGGGTTATTCACAAATTCACGCCCCTTACTACTATTATTACGAATTTATTTATTATATATACTTATCAGAAAAGCACAGGAGATTTACACAATGAAAATTGTCTGCAGCAGAGATAGTCTGATGGAAGGAGTAACAATAGCTTCTAAAGCAGTTCCTTCCAAAACAACCATGCCTATTCTTCAATGTATACTCATAGATTCCACTGATGGTCAGATCAAACTTACTGCCAACAATATGGAGCTTGGTATTGAAACAGTTATCGAAGGTGAAGTTGTTGAGAGAGGAATAATCGCACTTGATGCAAAGTTCTTTGGGGATATGGTAAGACGTCTTCCTGACGGTTTTATTACCATTGAAAGTGATTCCTCAATGCTTACGACTATTACCTGTTCACAGACACAGTTTTCTTTACCGGCAAGGTCAGGTGATGATTTTCCTTTTCTTCCCCGTGTGGATAAAAGTAATTTCATTGTTATATCGCAATATGCCTTGAAAGAAGTTATCCGTCAGACAATATTCTCATTATCAGATAACGATAATAACAAAATAATGACCGGTGAATATTTCAGAATATCTGACGATAAGCTTATGGCTGTTGCACTTGATGGTCACAGAATTTCCATCAGGAATATCAGTCTTCATGATTCTTATGAAAATAAAGAAATAATCATCCCGGGAAAAACACTCAGTGAAATTTCAAAGATTCTTTCCGGTGATCCTGAAAAAGAAGTCAGGATTTTTATTGAGAACAGCAATGTAATGTTTGACCTTGATAACACAATTGTCATTTCACGACTTATAGAAGGTGAATATTTCAATGTCGAAAAAATGATGACGGATAATTATACAACAATGATTGATGTTGATAAGCAGACTTTTCTTAATTCAATTGAAAGGTCAACACTTTTGATCAAGGAAGGTGAAAAAAAACCGGTTGTTGTGGATATTCAGGGAGATAACGCAGAAATCAGAATAAAATCTGAGTTTGGTGCATTTAACGAAAATATTGATATAGGCAAAAAGGGTGAGGATCTTACCATAGGATTCAATCCCAAATTTATTCTGGATGTACTTAAGGTAATTGATGATGAAAATATCAGTATCTATCTTATGGGATCAAAATCACCCTGTTTTATAAGGGATGAGGAAAAGAATTATATTTACATAATTCTTCCTGTGAATTTCAATTCGATCTGAACAGGAGGTAAAATTTAATTGAAAGAATTTAGATTGCGAGAGGGTGAAGAATTCATCAAGCTTGGACAACTCCTCAAGGCTGTAAATATGGTTTCTTCCGGTGTAGAGGCCAAAATAGAGATTTTAGAGGGAAATGTCAGGGTTAACGGTGAAGTCTGCGAAATGCGCGGAAAGAAAATTCACGACGGAGATATTGTTGAATTTAAGGGCGAAGAAGTAAAAGCAGTTAAATGATAATCGAAGCTTTGGAACTTGAAAATTACAGAAATTATGAATCACTGAATTTGGAGCTTTCAAGGGGAACCAATATTTTTTACGGTGATAATGCACAGGGAAAGACCAATATTCTCGAATCCGTTTATATGGGATGTACGACAAAATCCCATAAAAGGAGCAGGGACAGGGAAATTGTCAGATTCGGAACAGATGAGAGCCATATAAGGATTTTTCTTAAAAAAAACGAGATTGACTATAAGATTGACATGCATATCCGGAAAAATAAAAGAAAATCGGTAGCTGTCAACGGAATGCCTATAAAAAAAGCATCAGAACTCTTAGGAATAGCTAAGTTAATTTTTTTTTCACCTGAAGACTTAAATATCATCAAAAACGGACCCTCTGAAAGAAGACGCTTTATAGATATCGAGTTATGTCAACTAAGCAGAAATTATCTTAATAATCTTATAAATTATAATAAATGCCTCGAACAGAGAAACAGGCTTATGAAGGATATTACATTCGGAGCTTATGGAAAGGATGAGGTTTCCGCGGCACTGGATGTATGGGATGAGGAGCTTGTAAGGTTCGGCAGCAGTATAATTAATGAACGACGGGATTTTATCGAAAAGCTTAATATCATAATTAACGGGATAAATAAATCCATTACCGGAAAAGAAGAAAATCTTGAGTTAAAATACGAGCCTTCCGTAGATTGTGATAATTATGAGGAAAAACTTAAATCAGGAAGAAAGCAGGATATGAAGTATTTCACTACTTCTGCAGGTCCGCATCATGATGATATGAGTTTTCTTCTCGAAGGTATTGATTTAAGAAGGTTCGGTTCACAGGGACAACAGAGAACCGCGTCTCTTTCACTTAAACTATCCGAGATTGAAATTGTCAAAAATTCAGTTAATGATGATCCGGTTCTTCTGCTTGATGATGTTTTATCCGAGCTTGATAGCCGGAGGCAGAACTGCCTTTTGGGACATCTCGGAAAAGTACAGACTCTTGTTACATGCACAGGGCTGGATGAATTTATAAAAAACAGATTTGAAACCGACAGGGTTTTTAATGTAGATCAGGGAAAGATAAAATTAGAAGCCGGAAAGTCGGATAAATTGGAGGTATAAATGAGTCAGGAATATGGAGCAGACCAGATACAGATATTAGAGGGGCTTGAAGCCGTAAGTAAAAGACCCGGAATGTATATTGGTTCTACATCGGCAAGAGGGCTGCATCATCTTGTCTATGAGATAGTTGATAATTCTGTTGATGAGGCTTTGGCAGGAGTCTGTGATACGATTCATGTTACGGTAAATCCCGATAATTCAGTAGTTGTCGAGGATAACGGACGTGGAATCCCTGTCGGGATTAATCATAAATCAGGTCTTCCGGGAGTTGAAGTAGTATTTACGATACTTCATGCAGGCGGAAAATTCGGCGGCGGCGGTTACAAGGTTTCAGGAGGACTTCATGGAGTAGGCGCATCCGTTGTTAATGCACTTTCGGAATGGCTTACGGTAAATGTTTATACAGACGGAAAAATTTATGAGGAAAAATTCAGCCGCGGTGCTATATCCAGCGGTCTTACAGTTGTCGGGGAATGCGAAAAGGAAAAGCATGGAACAAAGGTTACATTCCTGCCCGACCCGTTGATATTTAAGGAAACCCGGGAATTCGAATTTTCTGTATTGAAGCAGCGTCTCAGGGAAATGGCATTTCTTACCAAAAATTTAAGGATTGAACTTCATGACAAAAGGGAAGGTAAGGAAAGAGACGAAAAATATCATTATGAGGGCGGAATAAAGGAATTCGTAACTTATCTTAACAAAAGTACTTCACCTCTTTACAATGATATTATTTATTGCGAGGGTGAGAGGAATAATGTTTATGTAGAAGTTGCGATGCAGCATAATGATTCCTATAACGAAAGTTCTTACAGCTTTGTAAATAATATAAATACACCGGAGGGAGGAACCCATCTTACCGGCTTTAGAAATGCAATAACAAAGACCTTTAACGATTATGCCAGAAAAAATAAATTTTTAAAGGACAGTGATGAGAACCTTTCAGGTGAAGATATCAGGGAAGGTCTGACATCGATTGTTTCGGTAAAGATAGGCGAGCCCCAGTTCGAAGGTCAGACAAAGCAGAAGCTAGGAAATACCGAGGCAAGAAATGCGGTAGAATATCTTCTTTCGGAAAAACTTACCTACTATCTTGAGCAGAATCCCGAAGTTGCGAAAATAATCTGTGAAAAATCAATTCAGTCGCAGAGGGCAAGGGAAGCTGCAAGAAAAGCAAGGGAAATAACAAGAAGAAAATCAGCACTTGATGGATTTTCCTTACCGGGAAAGCTTGCTGACTGCTCTGATAAGAATCCGAAGAACTGCGAAATATTCATAGTCGAGGGTGATTCCGCCGGAGGTTCGGCAAAATCCGCAAGAAGCAGGGCTACCCAGGCAATACTTCCTCTCAGGGGAAAAATTTTAAATGTTGAAAAAGCCCGTCCTGACAGGGTTTATGCAAATGAAGAAATAAAGGCAATGATAACGGCGTTTGGTACAGGTATTCATGATGACTTTGACATATCAAAGCTGAGATATGACAAGATAATCATAATGACTGATGCCGACGTTGACGGTGCTCATATAGCAACACTTATGTTAACCTTTATTTATCGTTTCATGCCCGAGCTTATCAGGCAGGGACATGTATATCTTGCCCAGCCGCCGCTTTATAAGCTCGAAAAAAATAAAAAAATCTGGTATGCCTATTCGGATGAGGAGCTTGCGGGTATTATCGCGGAGGTTGGAAGAGATCAGAATAACAAGATACAGCGTTATAAGGGACTTGGAGAAATGGACAAGGATCAGCTCTGGGAGACGACAATGGACCCTGAAAAGCGTGTGCTTTTAAGGGTTTCCATCGATGACGAAAATGAAGCTGATGTTAATCTGACCTTTATGACCTTGATGGGTGATAAAGTTGAGCCCAGACGTGATTTCATTCTTGAAAATGCAAAATACGTTAAGAATTTAGATATCTAAAGTAGCCTGAAAGGAAAATGATAAATGGATGATCAGATTTTTGACAGAATTAATGAAGTCGATCTGAAAAAAACTATGGAGACCTCTTACATAGACTATGCCATGAGCGTTATAGCTTCAAGGGCGCTGCCTGATGTAAGGGACGGACTTAAGCCTGTTCAAAGACGAATACTTTACTCGATGGTCGAGCTCAATAACTATCCTGACAAACCGCACAGAAAATGTGCGCGTATTGTCGGTGATACGATGGGTAAATATCACCCTCATGGAGACAGTTCCATCTACGGAGCCTTAGTAAATATGGCTCAGGAATGGTCAATGAGATACTGTCTTGTGGACGGACATGGAAATTTCGGTTCAGTTGACGGAGACGGACCGGCCGCAATGCGATATACAGAGGCAAGGCTTTCCAAAATAAGCATGGAAATGCTTGCCGACATAAATAAAAATACAGTTGACTTTGTTCCCAACTTCGATGAAACGGAAAATGAACCGTCCGTACTTCCTGCGCGTTTTCCAAATCTTCTTGTAAACGGTACTACAGGTATCGCGGTTGGAATGGCAACAAATATCCCCCCTCACAATTTAAGGGAGGTTATTAATGCTGTTGTAAAAATCATTGACAACAGGGTTGATTCCGACAGGGAAACCGAGATTGAGGAAATATTAAAAATAATCAAGGGTCCTGATTTCCCGACAGGTGGAATGATTCTTGGAAACCGCGGTGTTGATGAGGCTTACAGAACCGGAAGAGGCAAAATTACCGTAAGGGCGGTAACAGATATAGAAACCCTTCCGAACGGAAAGAACCAGATAATTGTTACCGAGCTGCCTTATCTTGTTAACAAGGCAAAGCTTATAAAGACAATAGCCGATCTTGTAAAACTTAAGAAAATTGATGGTATAACCGATCTGAGAGATGAGTCTGACAGAGAAGGAATGAGAATCGTAATAGAGCTCAGACGTGATGCTAATGCAAATATCATCTTAAACCAGCTTTATAAGCATACCCAGCTTCAGGATACTTTCGGAGTGACCATGCTTGCACTCGTAAATAACGAGCCGCATATCATGAACGTTCTCGAAATCCTTAAATGTTACTTAAAGCATCAGGAAGATGTAGTAACAAGAAGAACTCAGTATGACCTCAACAAAGCAGAAGAAAGAGCTCATATTTTGGAAGGTCTTCTGAAAGCAATAGATGCGATCGATGAGGTAATAAGACTTATAAGAGCAAGCAAAACCGTTGCCGAAGCAAAGGAAAAGCTTATTGATTTCCTGAAGATAGATGATGTTCAGGCGCAGGCCATCGTTGATATGCGTCTTCGTGCTCTTGCAGCCTTGGAAAGAGAGAGATTAGAGGGCGAATATAACGAACTTCTTGAAAAAATCAAGGAATACAAGGCAATCCTGGGAGACAGGAAAATCCTTCTCGGAGTTATTAAGACTGAGATCAGCCTTATTGCAGACAAATATGGTGATGACAGAAAGACTGAAATAGGATTTGACGCCGGAGAAATCGAAGATGAGGATATGATAACTTTGGAAAACACAGTTATTACCATGACTCATTTAGGTTATATCAAGAGAATGTCGGTTGATAATTTCTCTGCGCAGAACAGGGGAGGAAAGGGCATAAAGGGTATTACGACCATAGAAGATGATTATGTCGAAGATCTTCTTATGACCACTACCCATAATTATATTATGTTCTTTACGAATATGGGACGTGCCTACAGGCTTAAGGCCTATGAAATTCCCGAAGCTTCGAGAAATGCAAGGGGAATAGCTATCGTTAACATCCTTCAGATGCTTCCGAACGAGAAAATTACGGCAACAATCCCTATCAAGGATTACAACGAAGACAGATATCTCTTTATGATCACAAAGAAGGGAAAAGTCAAGAAAACAAAGGTAATGGACTTTTCACGTATAAACAGGCGTGGAATCAAGGCAATTCATCTGCTTGAAGGAGATGAACTTATCGAGGTTAAGCAGACAAGGAAAGACCAGGATCTTTTTGTAATCACCAGACAGGGTATGTGTATCCGTTTCAAAGAGTCTGATGTAAGGTCTATGGGAAGGGATTCCATCGGAGTAAAGGCAATGAACCTTGCCGAAGATGACGAGATAATCGGAATGCAGACGGATTCGCAGGGTGACTCTCTTCTTCTTGTCAGCGAATACGGCATTGGAAAGAGAACTGCTTTAACTGAGTTTAACGGACAGAACAGAGGTGGAAAAGGTCATTTTTGTTATAAGCCGAATGAAAAGACCGGTAATCTGGTTGGAGTAAAGGCGGTAACGGATGAACATGAAGTAATGCTTATCACCGATGCGGGAACCATAATTCAGATAAGGGCAAATGATGTGTCCGTATTGAGCCGATATGCAAGGGGCGTCAAGCTCATGAACCTTGATGAAGGTGTGAAGATTGTGGGCGTTGCAAAGGTAAGAGAGGCAATTGTTCAGGAAACGGATGAAAATACAGCCGAACTTCCAAAAGAAGAAGCCGAAAAAGAATCAGAATAAATTAAACTCAGACAGACTTATCCACTAAATGTTGATAGGTTGTTGATAAGTTATATCTAAATATTGGTATTTGGTACTGATTATTGTACAATTAAGAGTCTTAAAAACAGGAGATAAGGAAATGCTTGATATTAAGTTTGTAAGAGAAAATCCGGAGCTTGTAAAGGAGAATATCAGAAAGAAATTTCAGGATTCAAAGCTCCCGCTTGTTGATGAAGTCATAGAGCTTGACGAAAAGAATCGTGCTACCCAGCAGGAGGCCGACAATCTGAGAGCAAGCAGAAATAAGCTCTCAAAAGAAATCGGGGCTTTAATGGCACAGGGAAAGAAAGAGGAAGCCGAAAAGATTAAAGCTGAGGTTACAAAAAATGCAGAAAGACTCGCTGAGCTTGAAAAGACAAATAATGACTTAAAGGACAAGATCTTAAAGATCATGTATACCATTCCTCAGATGATAGATGATTCTGTTCCTGTAGGAAAAGATGACAGTGAAAATGTTGAGATAGAAAAGTTTGGAGAGCCTCTGGTTCCGGATTTTGAGATTCCCTATCATACTGACATCATGGAAAAATTTTCGGGAATCGATCTCGATGCTGCAAGACGTGTTGCAGGAAACGGTTTCTACTATCTGATAGGTGATATTGCAAGACTTCATTCTGCTGTTATTTCTTACGCAAGGGATTTCATGATAGAAAGAAAGTTCACCTATGTTGTACCGCCTTTCATGATTCATGGAAATGTAGTTGAGGGCGTAATGAGCTTCCCTGAAATGGATGCCATGATGTATAAAATCGAGGGAGAAGATTTATATCTCATCGGAACCTCGGAACATTCAATGATCGGACGTTTCATTAACCAGCAGATTCCGGAGGCGGAACTTCCTCTTACACTTACAAGCTATTCACCCTGTTTCAGAAAAGAAAAGGGTGCACATGGTATTGAAGAGCGTGGAGTTTATCGTATCCACCAGTTTGAGAAACAGGAAATGATCGTAGTCTGCAAGCCTGAGGAATCAAAGAAATGGTATGATGTTCTCTGGAAGAATACGGTTGACCTTTTCAGATCGCTTGATATTCCGGTACGTACTCTTGAATGCTGTTCGGGAGATCTTGCAGATCTTAAGTGCAAGTCCTGCGATGTAGAGGCATGGAGCCCAAGACAGAAAAAGTATTTCGAAGTCGGAAGCTGTTCGAATTTAGGAGATGCGCAGGCAAGAAGACTTCACATCAGGATAAAGGGCGAAGACGGAAACTATCTTGCTCATACGCTTAACAACACTGTAGTTGCACCTCCGAGAATGCTTATAGCTTTTCTTGAGAATAACTTATGCGAGGATGGATCGGTTAAGATTCCGAAGGTTCTGCAGCCTTATATGGGTGGAAAAGAGAAGCTCATTCCGAATAAAAAAGCTTGACAAAAGCAGTTTATAGAATTATAATAATTTATGCGTCTGAATTCTACAGGCGCATAAATTTCATATTACTCATAACTTGGTTATGAGGTGTTTCA
>CAJOPI010000145.1 GCA_905236275.1 uncultured Lachnospiraceae bacterium
CAAATCGAATGATTTGAGCAACGGCGCTGCAAAAACGGACATCCGACGTCATTTTGTCAGAAATAAAACTATGTTTTATAGAGGAGAGAAAAAATGATAGGAGCAGATGCAATAATAAAGTGTCTGGTGAAGGAAGGGGTAGACACCGTCTTCGGTTATTCGGGAGTGGCTATAGATCCTTTCTGGAACAGCATACTTGAAACCGATATAAAAACAGTGCTGGTACGTACAGAGCAGAACGCGGCACATGCGGCAAGCGGTTATGCCAGAACAAAGAAAAAAGTCGGCGTCTGCGCCGTAACGAGCGGTCCCGGAGCGACAAACCTCCTGACGGGAATAGCAACCGCTTATGCTGATTCGATACCCTTAGTCTGCTTTACGGGACAGGTGGATTCAGAACTTATCGGCTCCGATGTCTTTCAGGAAGCAGATGTGACCGGAGCGGCAGAATCCTTCGTAAAATACAGCTACCTCGTAAAAAACGTAAAAGATATACCGCGTATAATACATGAGGCATTTTATATTGCGAATACAGGAAGACGCGGACCGGTGCTCATAGACCTGCCGGCAGATATACAGCTCGCGCATATAGCTGACTTCAAATACAGCGACGAACCGCCGAAGCTCCGCACCTATAAGCCTACGGTAAAGGGAAATGCCCTGCAGATAAAAAAAGTTACAAAGGTACTTGAAAATGCAAAGCGTCCCCTGGTCTGCGTCGGAGGCGGCGTAAGGCTTTCGGATGCAGAAGAGGTATTCAGGAAATTTATTGAAAAGCACAGACTTCCGGTAGTTTCAACCATGATGGGACTCGGTATCCTGCCGAGCGAGCATCCCATGTACTACGGAATGGTTGGAAATAACGGCTTTCAGGTTGCTAACAGGGCAATGAACGAATGCGACGTGCTTCTGATGGTTGGAGCGAGAGTTGCGGACAGGGCCGTCAGTGCGCCTGACCTCACCTTCGAAGGGAAGGTCCTTATACATATGGACGTAGACCCTGCCGAAATAGGGAAAAACGTGGGTCCCACGATACCGATAGTAGGAGATGCGAAGCATATCTTCGAGGACTTCATGAAACAGTCCTTCTACTGTACACATGAAGCATGGATAGCGTCGCTGAATAATTACAGGACGATGGTTCGCCCTGAAGCCCCGGCGGATACGGGATTTGTAAATTCACCTGCATTTGTGCGCAGTCTTTCCCTGAAAATGGAAGAAAATGCCATCTATCTCGCAGATGTAGGACAAAATCAGCTTTTTTCCTGCAGGAATTATGTAATGCGCATGGGAAGCTTCTTTACATCAGGCGGAATGGGAACGATGGGCTATTCCATTCCGGCGGCTATCGGGGCAAAGCTTGCTGAGCCTGATAAACAGGTCGTCGCAGTCTGCGGTGACGGAGCCTTCCAGATGTCGATGATGGAGCTTGCGACAATGAACCAGTATAAGGCTCCTGTAAAAATCGTCGTTATGAGAAATAATTATCTGGGACTCGTAAGGGAACACCAGCATTTTACCTATAAGGATAATTACAGTATGGTCGAACTCGGCGGAGAGCCCGACCTTGAAATGCTTTCAAAGGCCTATCACATAAATTATATAAAATGCGAAAGCATGGCAAATATGGAAAAAGATATCGATGCTTTCCTTAGCAACGATGAAGCCTGCCTCATGGAAGTCATGACCGACCCGATGGAAACCGTCGCCGGCACAATCGCATAGAAGGAGTGCTAATTATATGAACATGAAAAAAATATACTCAGTTCTGGTAGAGAATCGCTCCGGTGTACTGTCAAAGGTTGCGGGTCTCTTTTCCAGGCGAAGCTTCAATATAGACTCTCTTACGGTTGGTGAGACCGAAGACAAAGCTGTATCCTGCATGACAATAGTTTCAAGCGGTGATGAGAGGACCTTGGAGCAGATAGAAAAACAGCTCAATAAAAAACTCGATGTTATCAGGATAAAGACCTTCGAGGAGCAGATGTCGGTCAGCCGCGAGCTTATGCTTATCAAAGTAAAATATAACAAGACAAACCGGCGTGAGATAATGGAAACCTGCCAGGCAATGAAGGCTGATATTGTCGATATGTCCAAAAATCTCATGATAATACAGATATGTGATACGCCGGAGAGAACAGAACAGATGATAAAACTCTTAAGCGGAATCTCCATAGTAGAACTCGCCAGAACCGGAACCCTTGCACTGCAGAAGTGTGATTAAATTTAACCATTTTCCCCTGTTCGGTTGACAAAATTCTTTTATAAGATTATATTATCAAGTAAACTTGCTGTTGCAAGTTAAAACACTAAAGCGTGAAAGGTTGATTTCAAATGCAGCAGAAAAAAGTATTTCAGCTTTTGGTTGATAATACCTCAGGTGTTTTGAGCCGTATCGCAGGACTCTTTTCGAGAAGAGGCTACAATATTCATTCTATAACAGCGGGAGTTACGGCAGACCCGAGATTTACAAGGATAACAATCGTTACCGACGGTGATGATGAGATATTGGAGCAGATAGAGAAGCAGCTCAGAAAGCTTGTTGATGTACGCGATATAAGGGAGCTTGAGCCTGATAATTCGGTTTACAGGGAGCTCTGCATGATAAAGATAGAGGCAGATGCGACACAGAGACAGGGAATAATTGCGATAGCAGATATTTTCAGGGCAAAGATAATCGATGTTTCCGCAGATTCACTTATGGTAGAGATGACAGGAAACCAGAGCAAGATAGAGGCGTTTATAAGCCTTTTGAACGATTACAGGATCTTAGAGATTGCAAGGACGGGAATTGCCGGACTTCAGAGAGGAACCGAGGGCGTTGTCTGGTTTGACTGACCTTTTTTGCGTCTTATAAGTATAGCCCCGTTTTTGATAAAACGGTTGTTATAAATATTAAATTTGATAAGGAGATAAAGCTATGGAATTAAATGACAAGAACCCGATTTATTATGAATCTGACTGTAACCTTTCGTTACTTGACGGGAAGACGATTGCCATTATCGGCTACGGCAGCCAGGGACATGCGCATGCGCTTAACTTAAAGGATTCGGGATGCAACGTCATTATAGGTCTGTATGAAGGCTCAAGGTCATGGAAAAAGGCAGAAGAGCAGGGATTGACGGTTTACACAGCAGCTGAGGCTGCAAAGAAGGCCGATATCATTATGATACTTATCAATGATGAGAAGCAGGCTGCAATGTATAAGGAATCTATAGAGCCCAACCTTGAGGCCGGCAATGTACTTATGTTTGCCCATGGCTTTAACATTCGTTATAAGCTTATAGTTCCTCCGAAGGACGTTGACGTAGTAATGATCGCACCGAAGGGGCCCGGACATACGGTTCGTTCCGAGTATCAGGCAGGCAAAGGTGTTCCCTGTCTTATCGCTGTAGAGCAGGATTACTCAGGAAAGGCACGTGATATAGGTCTTGCTTATGCACTTGGTATCGGCGGAGCAAGGGCAGGCGTTCTTTCAACAACCTTCAAGACAGAGACCGAGACAGACCTTTTTGGAGAGCAGGCAGTTCTCTGCGGCGGTGTCTGCAAGCTCATGCAGACAGGCTTCGAGGTTCTCTGCGAGGCAGGTTATGATCCGAGAAATGCTTACTTTGAGTGTATCCATGAGATGAAGCTCATCGTAGACCTTATCTATCAGTCAGGCTTCAAGGGAATGAGATATTCCATCTCAAATACTGCCGAGTATGGTGATTACACGACAGGACCGAAGATCATCACTGATGAGACAAAGGAAGCAATGAAGAAGGTTCTTGCTGATATTCAGGACGGAAGCTTCGCAAAGGACTTCCTGCTTGATATGTCATCTGCAAGCGGTCAGGTACACTTCCAGGCTCTTCGTGACAAGGCAGCAGCACACCCTTCAGAAGAGTACGGCGAGGAAATCAGAAAGCTTTACAGCTGGTCTGATGAGGATAAGCTGATAAACAACTAAAGTTAAATCTGCAAACAAAAGTTTGTAACAAATTGCCACATGTGATAAAATATATTATTGCATGTGGCTTTTTGATGGCTTTTCATTTTTCGAATAGGAGGCTTGTTAATATGGGAATGACGATGACGCAGAAAATCCTTGCGGCTCATGCAGGCTTGGAGTCGGTTCAGGCAGGGCAGCTTATAGAGGCAGAGCTTGACCTGGTGCTGGGAAATGATATAACGGCACCTGTTGCTATAAATGTACTGGAAGGTATAAAGAAAAAGGAAGTATTTGATAAGGATAAGATTGCCTTAGTTATGGATCATTTTATTCCTAATAAGGATATCAAGTCGGCAGAGAACTGCAAATGCTGTCGGGATTTTGCCGTAAAGAATGAAATCAGCAATTATTTTGATGTGGGACGTATGGGAATAGAGCATGCACTGCTTCCGGAAAGCGGACTTACCGTTGCCGGAGACTGTATCATCGGTGCAGATTCGCATACCTGTACCTATGGCGCGGTTGGTGCATTTTCGACAGGTGTAGGTTCGACGGATATGGCAGCGGGAATGGCAACGGGCAAGGCATGGTTCAAGGTTCCCAGTGCAATTAAGTTCAATATTGTCGGAAAGCCTTCAAAATGGGTTTCGGGCAAGGATGTCATTCTTCATATCATAGGCATGATAGGCGTTGACGGAGCACTTTATAAATCAATGGAATTTGTGGGAGAGGGAATAAAGAACCTTTCCATGGATGACCGCTTTACCATTGCAAACATGGCTATAGAAGCGGGCGGAAAGAACGGAATATTCCCGGTTGATGAGCTTACGGAGGAATATCTGAAGGCTCATGGTACCAGACCTTATAAGGTTTACGAGGCGGATGCTGACGCGGTTTATGACGAGGAATATACCATAGACCTGTCAACACTTAAAAGTACGGTATCCTTCCCGCATCTCCCTTCAAATACAAAGACGGTAGATGAGATAAAAGACCCCATAAAGGTAGACCAGGCAGTTATCGGTTCCTGCACAAACGGACGTATTTCCGACTTAAGAGTTGCTGCGGAAATACTTAAGGGTAAGAAAATTGCTGATAATTTAAGATGCATAGTTATTCCGGGAACCCAGAAGATTTATCTGAAGGCTCTTGAAGAAGGACTTATCAAAACCTTTATAGAGGCCGGAGCGGTCGTTTCCACACCCACCTGCGGACCCTGCCTTGGCGGTTATATGGGTATACTTGCAGCAGGAGAGAGGTGCATTTCGACAACCAACAGAAACTTCGTCGGAAGAATGGGACACGTTGACTCGGAGGTTTATCTGGCAAGTCCTGCTGTGGCAGCGGCTTCGGCAATAAAGGGCTATATCTGTCAGCCTGAGGATTAAGGAGGGAATTAAAATGGACGTTAAGGGAAATACTTTTAAATATGGCGACAATGTTGACACAGACGTAATAATTCCTGCACGATACCTTGCAATTCAGGACAGGGCAGAGCTTGCGAGTCATGCAATGGAAGATATCGATAAATCTTTCGTGCAAAAGGTGAATAAGAATGATATAATCGTAGCCGGTAAAAATTTTGGCTGCGGTTCTTCGAGAGAGCATGCACCTATCGTTTTGCAGGAGGCAGGAGTTGGCTGCGTTATTGCAGAGACCTTTGCACGTATTTTCTATAGAAATGCGATAAACATCGGTCTGCCGATAATTGAATGCGAAGAGGCATCGAAAAAGATCAATGCCGGTGACGAGGTATATGTGAACTTTGACAGCGGCGAAATCAAGGATATGACTACGGGCGAGAGCTTTCAGGGACAGGCGTTCCCGGAATTTATGCAGAAGATCATAAAAGCAAGGGGACTCGTAAGTTATATCAATGAAGAGGCGTAATGAGTTTTAGGAGGTTTGAGTAGTTTTGAGTATTTTACAGGCTGTTTTATTAGGCGTATTACAGGGGCTTGCGGAGTTTCTTCCGATATCATCATCGGGACATCTGGCGATTTTCCAGAATCTTTTCCATATAGGTGAGGGTATGGATGAGATGTTTCTTTTTGACATACTTCTCCATCTTGGTACTCTTGTTTCCATATTTGTAGCCTTCTACAAGGATATCTGGAAGCTTATCACCGAGACCTGCGGAATGATAAAAGACCTTTTCGGGAATATTGCAGGCAGGATAAAGGGTGGAGATACAAAAAAAATCGTAAGAACCGGATACAGGAAGTTCGTGCTTATGGTAATAATCTCAAGTGTACCGACAGCTATCATTGGAATATTACTTAAGGACATCACAAAGGCAGCTTCGTCAACGCTTATCATGCCCGGTATATTTCTTCTCATGACAGCGGCACTGCTTTTCATAGCAGACAGGGCACCTGAGGGGGGAAAGAACCCGAAAACAGCAACCTATCTTGATTCCGTAATTCTTGGAGTTTCGCAGGGACTTGCAACACTTCCCGGCATATCAAGGTCGGGCACCACGATAACGACAGCGCTTCTCTGTGGTTTTGAAAAGAAATATGCGGTTAAATATTCGTTTATAATGTCGATTCCGGCAGTTCTCGGAGCCTGCGTTTTAGAAATCAGTGATGCAAAAGGAATGGCTCTGGAGCCTGCCTATATCGTCGGAATGATAGTTTCGGCAGTAGTCGGCTACGTAGCCATCAAGACAATGCTGGTGGTAGTCCGTCAGAAAAAGTACATTGTATTTTCGATTTACTGCTCAATAGCAGGCCTGGTCGCAATCGCAGGCAGTTTTATCGTTAAGTAAATTTCTGATTTATAAAAACAGTTTTGCAGTAATGTGTTTTTGCAGAACAACCTGCACAAGCCGATGAGTTAAGTATCTCAAAAACACTTTTTTGAACAGTCAAAAAGTTTTTTCTGTGCAAAAAAAGTGTTTTTGAAAGATACTTAACGGGCTGAAATATGTATTAAATAAAAAAGGAACGGTCAATAAGGTTTAATGGCAGCAAAGAAGAGGAAGAAGAAAAATAACAGGACGATACATTCAA
>CAJOPI010000146.1 GCA_905236275.1 uncultured Lachnospiraceae bacterium
CGAAGCTGTCCACAGGCACCGTCTATATCCGCACCCATTTCCCTTCTAATAGTAACATTTATTCCCGATTTTTCAAGTTTGTTTTTAAATCGGTTCACGAATTTCATATCCGGTCGCCTGTAATTACGCTCTTTGATAGGATTTACCGGAATGAGATTCACATGCGCATTCAATCCCTTCAAAAGTCCTGCAAGCTCCACAGCATCAGTGTCGCTGTCATTATTCCCCGCCACCAGCGAATATTCAAAGGTCAGCCTGCGCCCCGTCCTGTCAAAATAGTTCCTGCAGGCCGCCATGAGCTCATTTATGGAATATTTTTTAGCGACAGGCATAAGCGCTCTCCGCTTTTCATCATCCGGGGCATGAAGCGAGATTGCAAGGTTTATCTCCTTTTTTTCCTCTGCAAGCTCATAAATTTTCGGAACGATCCCGCAGGTCGATACCGTAATGTTCCTCTGACTGATATTAAGTCCATCCTTATTCGATATCAGGTCAATGAAACGAAGCAGATTGTCGTAATTCATAAGCGGCTCTCCACTTCCCATAATTACCACATTCGAGACCCTCTCGCCCATAGTCCGCTGGATTGTATAAATCTCGTCGAGCATTTCCCCCGCCGAAAGACTTCTCACGCACCCGTCTATCGTAGAAGCACAGAAGCTGCATCCCATCGCACAGCCAACCTGCGAGGATATACATACCGAATTCCATGCCTTGTATTTCATCCATACGCTTTCTATGACATTTCCGTCAGGAAGCGCAAGCAGAAACTTTCTCGTACCATCCAGTTCAGACACCTGCACGTCGGCTATTGAAAGTCCCTCCGTTATGAAATCCGACTTAAGCCTCTCTCTTAAATCCTTTGGAACGTTTGTCATCTCCTCTACAGAACGTGCAAGCTTCACATGCAGCCAGTCATAGACCTGCTTTGCCCTGAAGGGCTTTTCTCCGTATTCTGTTATTTTATCCTTAACTTCCTGCAGGGATAATGTTCTTATATTTTCTTTCATAAATCTTTCTTAAACGATGCCGCATAAAAGCCATCCGGTCCGTCAGGTATTTGATAAAAAATCTTCTCCTCCAGCTTTTTAAGCCCCAGTTCCTTTTCGATAAATTCAGCCTGTTCGGAGCATTCTTCCTTAGTTATCGTACAGGTGGAATATACCATTATTCCGCCCTTTTTCAGATATTTAGCGGCATTCCTGAGTATCCTTCGCTGAAGCTCCGCAAGAGTATTTATATCCTCTTCCCTGATTCTGTATTTGAGGTCATTTTTTCTGCCGATAACACCCAGCCCCGAGCAGGGAAGATCAGCTATAACCCTGTCAAAAGAATCAATCGCAGTTTCATCAACCTGCGAAGCGTCCGAAACCTTAAGCTCCAGATTCTGAAGGGCAAGACGGCTGATGTTTTCTTCTATTTTTTCAAGCTTTCCTGACGAAATATCCCTTGCCTCGACAACACCGCTTCCCTTAAGGATTTCTGCCGCATGACAGGATTTTCCTCCGGGTGCCGCGCAGAGGTCAAGCACCTTCATTCCCTCTTCTATCTTTAAGAGTTCAGCTACCGACATGGAGCTTAAATCCTGAACGGAAAAGTAGCCCTCATTGAAGCTTTTCAGGTCATAAAGTCTCTCGAAGCCCGATATCCTGAAGGCATAGCTGACACCCTCGACAGCTTCAACGCTCACACCTTCATCCGTCAAAAGCACTTTCAATTCCTCAGGACTTATTCTTGCGCAGTTAGTCCTTATATAGACCGGACGTGTCCCGACCGAAGATTTAAGCATCTCCAGAGCCCTCTCATCTCCGGCTTCCTCCCTGAAACGCTTAACTATCCACTCCGGCATGGAAAATCTAACGGATAAATCTTCGATTTCCTCTAAATTTATTTTTTCCGAAGATATTTTCCTCAAAACACCATTTACGAATCCGGTAAGATTGTTGAAATGTCTTTTTCTTACAAGCTTTACGGCCTCATTGCAGACAGCCGCTGCCGGCACGCTGCTCATAAAAACTATCTGATAGACGCTCATTCTGAGCACACATCTTATGAGGCTCTTCATTTTAGAGACTTCAACCTTCGAATATCTGTCTATAATGTAATCAAGGGTAATCCTGCGCTCAACAGTACCTTCAGCAAGATTTTTTATAAAAGCCCTGTCCCTCGCCGGCAGGAAAGCATACTGATCAAGTACATCATGAATCAGAAGCCCCGTCATTCTTCCTTCCTTTTCAGCCGCAAGAAGTACATCCAGCACTATAGCGCGCGTATTTATCTTAATTTCGCCCTTTGTCACGTTTTATCCTCCAAGCTTCATCCCTGTCTCGACCTTCTGACCGAGAAGAAAATCATGGACACTCATACGTCTTTTTCCTTCTATCTGAATTTCCAAAAGTCTCAGGCTTCCCTCACCGCAGGAGACCGTAAAGCTCTCGGAATCCACTCCGCTGACCTCTCCCGGCTCAGCGGTCTTTGCCTCCAAAACCTCAGCCTTCCAGATTTTAAGCATCTTTCCGTTAAGATATGTATATGCACTCGGCCATGGGTTCAAGGCTCTTACCAGACGTTCCGTTTCGACTGCGCCTTTGCTGAAATCAATCAGACCTTCTGATTTTTTAAGCATTTTTGCATAGCCAAAATCACCCTCCGGCTGTGGTGTTCTTGTAGCCGTTCCGTTTTCTATCGCCCTGATCGCTTCTATGCAGAGCTCCGCGCCCGTCGCCATCAGCTTGTCGAAAAGACTTCCGCCGGTCTCATCCTTATCAATGACAACTTCTTTTTTCATTATCATGTCGCCTGTGTCGAGTCCCTCATCCATCTGCATGATGGTAACTCCGGTCTTCTCGTCGCCGTTTATGATGCAACGCTGTATCGGGGCAGCTCCCCTGTAATAAGGCAGAAGCGACGCATGGACATTTATCGAGCCGTAACGCGGCATATCAAGGATTTCCTTCGAAAGAATCTGTCCAAAAGCCGCAACCACCGCAATATCCGCATTGTATTCCTTAAGCTTCAAAACGGCCTCTTCCGAACGAATCTTCTCAGGCTGGAAAACCTCGACACCTATTTCAAGCGCATATTCCTTAACGGGAGTCATTGAAACGCCCTTGCCGCGCCCCTTTACCCTGTCCGGCTGGGTCACGCACAATACTATTTCTTCGCCTGCTTCATGCAGAGCCTTTAATACACCCACCGAAAAATCAGGTGTTCCCATGAAGATTACTCTCAAATCTTATTCCTCTTCTTCCTCTTCATCATAATGAACATCAACAAGATCGCCTTCTACAAGGTCAACATACATCTTACCGTCAAGGTGGTCGCATTCGTGGCAGATGCACCTTGCAAGAAGCTCGGTTCCTTCAAGCTCCGCAGGCTTCATATCCCTGTCAAGATAGAGAACCTTTGCGTAATTAGGTCTTGTCACCTGACCTGCCTTTCCCGGAACCGAAAGACATCCCTCCTGACCGGTCTGCTCACCTGATGTCTCGACTATCTTCGGATTTATCATTACCACAAGATCCTCGCCCGTAACGTCCATTACCACGATTCTTTTGAGCACACCGACCTGAACGGCGGCGAGACCTACTCCGTTAGCCTCGTACATTGTATCAATCATGTCGTCAATAAGTTCCTTTACCCGTGGAGTCATTTCCTTTACTTCCTTACTCCTTTTGGTAAGAATCTCATCTCCGAGTTCCCTCACTTCACGTATTGCCATTTTTTCCCTTTCTATGCATCAAAATCAAACTGAACCATGGATTTACCTGTATTATGGCTCATCCGCCACTCTTCGCAGGCATCCTTTACAAGCATAAGTTTTTCATATTCTTCATTTTTAACATAAACTGCATAGCGGTAAATGTCCTTTATCTTAGAAATGCTGTCCTCTGCCGGACCTATGACATTCGTTCCCACTATGCTTTCGGAAAGCTCGAAAAGCTTTGCCGCCATTTCCGAGGCCTCCTCCTCTATCGGGTCCTCTATGAGTATCTTCATGATATGCCCGATCGGAGGATAATTACAGAGCCGCCTGTATCCTATCTCTTCTTCGAAAAAATTCTTATAATCCTGCCTTGCCGCTGCCTTTACCGCGAAATTTTCGGGCGAATAGGTCTGTATGACCACCTCTCCCTTTTTCTCAGCCCTGCCGGCTCTTCCCGCGGCCTGTGTGAGCAGAGCAAAGGTCCTCTCCGACGAACGGTAATCATTCACGTATAAGGACAGGTCTGCCGCAAGTATTCCCACAAGGGTAACATTCGCAAAATCGTGCCCCTTTACTATCATCTGCGTTCCGACCAGTATATCGGCTTCGCCTTCGGCAAAGGACGAAAGGATTTTCTGATAATCGTCCTTTTTCTTTGTAGTATCGGCATCCATCCTCACAATCCTTGCAGAAGGAAAGGTTTTTGCCGCAAGCTCTTCTATCTGTTCGGTTCCCGCCTTCATGGTCCCGATATATTTTGAGCCGCATTCCGGACATTCCTGCCTGAAAATTTCCTCATAGCCGCAATAATGACATACGAGCCTGTTATTTCTATGAAGGCTTAAAGAAACATCACAATGAGGACATCTTATGACATGTCCGCACTTCCTGCAGCTTACAAAGCCTGCCATGCCTCTCCTGTTCAGAAAAAGCATGACCTGCTCACCTTTTTTCAGTCTGTCTTCTATCAGTTCCTTAAGTTTGGCAGAGAAAACGGATTTATTGCCGGATCTGAGCTCATCCCTCAGATCAACAATATGAACCTCCGGCAACGTGCCTTTGTTTATACGCTCGTTCAGCTCGTAAA
>CAJOPI010000147.1 GCA_905236275.1 uncultured Lachnospiraceae bacterium
CCGTGCAGAGTCTCCTGCAAGGAGAAGAGGCGGAATGCGCAGAAGAAGAAAGGTTTGCGTATTTTGCGGTAAGGACAATGTAATCGACTACAAGAACGTAGCACAGCTCAGAAAGTACATCTCTGAGCGTGGTAAGATTCTTCCGAGAAGAGTTACCGGCAACTGCGCTAAGCATCAGAGAGCACTTACAGTTGCTATCAAGAGAGCAAGACATCTTGCCATGCTTCCTTACGTAGTAGAGTAAATTATAAAAAATTAAATTTGGAAAAGATATACCTAATAAAAGGCGCTTCGGGAGACCGAGGCGCCTTTTGCATGAATGATATGGAGCGCAATGGGCAAACGTCAATGACGTTTGCTATAAAATGCATTGCTGACAGGGAAGAAAAAGAAAAACCCGAATGAAATCAATCATTCGGGTTTTCAAGATAGCTCGTATCGGAATCGAACCGGTGATTCTGCCGTGAGAGGGCAGCGTCTTAACCTCTTGACCAACGAGCCATTTTATTTTGTTTCGTTCGTGTGTCGCGAACAAATAAAATTATACGACAGCGTTTTGGAAAATGCAAGTGTTTTTTTGATATTTTTTGAAAAAATTTTAAAAGTAATTTTTTTAGGTGTTTTCAAGGATATATAAGGTAAAGAATCAGGTAAAGAAAATACTCTTTTGAGCTTCTTTGTACGATAAATAAAACTCAAAAGTTAGTGCGGATTGATTTATAATGTAATTGAGGAAAAAAAGTTCGTGAGGAGGTGTACATGGTTACTATAAGTCTTTGTATGATAGTGAAAGATGAAGAAGAGATTTTGGCACGCTGCCTTGACTGTGTGGCGGATTTGATGGACGAGATAATTATAGTCGACACCGGTTCTACAGATAAAACAAAAGAAATAGCGCGGCGTTATACTGATAAAATATATGATTTCAAATGGGAAAATGATTTTTCAGCTGCGAGAAATTTTGCCTTTTCAAAAGCAACTCAGGAATATATATACAGTGCTGATGCTGATGAAGTGATAGACGAGGAGAACAGGGGAAAATTTGCGGTGCTGAAGGAACATCTTCTGCCGGAAATCGAGGTCGTGCAGATGCTCTATACAAACCAGCTTGCCTTTAATACGACCTATAATTTTGATGAGGAGCTGAGACCGAAGCTTTACCGCAGGCTGAGAAGTTTTGTATGGCAGGACGCAGTGCATGAGAATGTCCGGCTCAATCCTGTGGTTTTTGACAGTGATATCAAGATTATCCATAAGCCAACAGGCGGACATCAGGAAAGAGATTTCTTTATGTACCGGAATGCGATAGAGACCGAAGGGGATATTTCAGAGCATATGCAGAGAATGTATGCCAGAGAGCTTTTTATAGCCGGCTCGGATGAGGATTTCAAGGATGCGAAGAGATTTTTCCTCAATCATTTTGATATGGATGAAAATCCCGAGCTTCTTGCCATAGACTGTTGTGTACTTGCAAAATGCGCGCGCCTTGAGGATAATAAAGACCTCTTGCTTAAGGTCATGACAAGAGGGATAGCTCTTGATGATACGCCCAGTGAGCTTTTATATGAACTGGGTGAGTATTACCGGCAGAGAAGGGATTATTCCGAGGCGGAAATCTGGTATTACAATGCGGCTTTTGAGACAGAGAGCCTGATATCGGCAGCTTATCATGACTCCTATCCGCTTATAGGACTTCATATCTGCTATGTAATTACAGGTGACAGGGAAAATGCGGCGAGATATGCGGCATTGTTGCGCAACAAGGAATGAAACGTGATTTTTTGGATAGCCTCATTTGTCCGACAACTCATGATATTTTTTTTATGTTGACTCAGAAGGAAAATCTGTTTATAACTATAAATAACTGAAATTTGTCAGTTTGGTTAAAAAAATATAGTAATCTGAGGATGAAAAGGAACTGATATCATGAAACTTAAGCGGATAATTAACTCGTTATTGGAAACAGACCTCTACAAATTTTCTATGGGACAGGCTATTTATCACCAGTTTCCCGGCTACAAGACAACCTGGAATTTCAAATGCAGAAATCAGGATGTTCATTTTACATCGGAAATGGTAGAGGAAATAAAGGAGCAGATACAGGCATATTGTAAGCTCCGCTTCAGTGAGGAGGAGCTTGAATATCTTGATGGCATAAAATGGATAAAGGGCTCTTATCTTGATTTTCTCCGTCTCTGGGAACCGAGATATCTTGATTTCGAGATAACTACGGATGCAGAATGCGGACTTTCGATAGAAACAAGGGGAACATGGCTCAATACATCGCTCTATGAGATACCTACGCTTGCAATTGTAAATGAAGTATATTTCCGTATGCAGTATGATTATAATGAGCTTATGGAGAGTTTTAAGGAAAGACTTGAAAATAAGTTTGAAAAGCTTCGTTCGGGAAGCTGGTGTGCGGGAACTTTTTCTGAATTCGGTCTTAGAAGGAGGCTGTCTGCGCAGGCACAGGAACTTGCGGTTGAAAAATTCACTCACCTGAAGGAGAGCGAGGGCTGCACGTCAAAGTATATCGGAACGAGTAACGTATATCTTGCTAAAAAATTCAGTATAATGCCTGTCGGAACAATGGCACACGAATGGCTTATGTGTGTGGGACAGGGCAATCATAAGCACAATCCGGCATATTCCAACTGGTACGCGCTTGATGCGTGGGTAAAGGAATATGGGGTACTGAACGGAACGGCACTTACGGATGCGATCACGACGGACTGCTTCTTAAAGGACTTCCAGCTTACATTTGCTACTCTTTTCTCAGGAGTAAGGCATGACAGCGGAGACCCGATAGAATGGGGAGAGAAGATGCTCGCTCATTATGAGGAACTTGGACTCGACCCGAAGACAAAAACGCTGCTTTTCTCGGATTCGTTGGATTTCGAACGTGCAGACAGGATATACAGGCATTTTAACGGAAGAACGAAGGTGGCTTTTGGGATCGGGACCTATCTCTCAAACGATACGAACGTTCCGGCACTGAATATCGTCATGAAGACAACTGCCTGCAACGGTCAGGATGTTGCGAAGATTTCCGATACTGCGGGAAAGGGAATGTGCAGAAATCCCGAATACGTTGACTATCTGCAGCGCTGCATAGACTGGAGAATGCAGCACGAATAAGCGTTCCTTATGAATGCTTTTCTATGAAAAGTTCCTAAAAATATACATTTACATTAGTAATTCAAGACATTATAATGATGTCAGGGGATTGCGGGATACTACGAACACTTAGTGAACGTAGTGAACTTAGTGAGAGTGTATGCACAGCTGCACGAAGTGCGGAACAATCCCTGACATCA
>CAJOPI010000148.1 GCA_905236275.1 uncultured Lachnospiraceae bacterium
AACGCAATGCATTAGATATAATAATGGTATGGATAGACTAGAATTTGAATGGGACGATAATAAAGAAAAAATCAACATAAAAAAGCATAATATCGACTTTTCGACTGCCGCGTTGGTTTTTTTTGATGAACAACGATTAGAAATGTATGATGAAAAACATAGCAAATATGAAGATCGTTATAAGGTTATTGGAACAATCAATGGACACTTGATGATTATAGTAGTTTCATACACATTAAGAGATAATGGAAGAACAATTAGACTCATATCTGCAAGAAAAGCGGAAAAAGAAGAAAGGAGAGAGTATTATGGCTATTATTAAAAAAACAATAGATAGAACGACAGAGTTAACTCAGGAACAGCTTGAAATGCTTAAAGAAGCTGAAAATACACCTTATGTTTATGACGAGGATAATCAGGTCTTAACTAAAAAAGAGTTGTCACAATTTAGAAGGGTTTCGGATATAATCAAGGAGGAGCGAAAAGGAACAAATAAGCAGAATATCACATTAAGACTTTCACCAAGGACAATAAGCAAAGCGAAAATGCTAGGGAAAGGTTATACAAGCATACTTGCTAAGATTATTGAGAAAGCTTTGGATAATCCGGAACTTACTGAAATACTTATGAAATAAAAAAATGTAGACTTTTTTATATAACTTTGGATATAAAATGATAGTGTAAAATAATATAAACAGAGCCTATAGGGCATTTAAAATACAGCAAGCCTTACCTTCGGGTAGGGCTTTTTTATATGGTGAAAACATGGGCGGTAGGAAAAAAATAATGACCGATGTACCGGTCGTTACTGCTGAAAATATAATATCGATTATTCAAAAAGCAATCGGAGACCATAAAGAAAACGCTGCTAAGATACAGGAATTATTTGATTTTGAAGAGGGTTTTCAGCCACTTCAGAGAGTGAAGGTGTATCGAAGCGATATTGATATAGATGTGACTGATAACGTAGCTAATGAGATTGTTGAGTTTAAGGTTGCTTTAAACTATGGAAATCCTATCTCTTTTAAGAAACGTGGTTCTGTAGATGGGATGATTGAAGCAATCGAGATGTGGAATGACCAGTATTTCCTTACGGATTCAGATTCAAGCAACCAGGAACTTGCAAGGGATTTTGAAATCTGCGGTATTGGAAATGTTTTTATTGATATAAATACCGATTATGAGGAAGGCGATTCTTACTACACAAGAACAATCTTAAATCCAAGGACTTCATTTGTTATTTACTCATCATATTACTACGACCGCAGACCTATGGTGGGTGTAACGTTCCGTAAAGATTCAGATGGAGTAACGCATTACACGGCATTTTCTAAGGATTTCAGATTTGAGATAAAGTATTGGATAATCCAGAATCCGGGGAAAGAAGATGAACCGGTCTGGGCGCATGAGGATAGGAGTGGAGAAGTAAATCCACTTCATGCGATACCTATTATCGAATATTTTAGGAGTTATGACAGAATGGGATGCTTTGAAAGGCAGATTCCCGCAATGAACAACCTTAACCTGCTTGTTTCTGACTTCTCGAATGACGTAGACCAGAACACACAGGTTGTATGGTGGGCAAATGATTGTGAATTTGAGACCATGCAGGTTGTAAATGAGGACGGCACTGTTACTGAGCAGGTAAAGCATCCAAAATCTAACGAATGGCTTCAGACATTTACAACAAGAGATGGCAAGATACCGAAAGTTCAGCCACTTATCGTTAATTACGATTACGCGGGAATGTTAAATAATTACATGTCTCAGAGAGCATTGATACTTCAGAAGTGTAATGTACCTCAGAGAAATGATAATTCCGGAGGAAGCACAGGTGTTGCAATGAGTGATGCTACTGGATGGAGTGCAGCTGATATTGCGGCAAATAAAGAGGAAATGATTATCTCTAAGAGTATCAGACGGGAGATAAAAGTTATCTGCGCTGCGATAAGAGAAAGCGCATGTCCTTTGGACAGTCCACTTAGAAAGATTAAGCCATCCGATATTGAGCCAAGTATAAAGAGACAGAAGAACTATGAACTTTCAGTGAAGACAACGGCAATATCTAATCTGATTAATATTGGATTCAGTCTTGAAGATACGCTTGATGCTGTACCGCTGTTTCCAGATCCGGCACAGGTTATTGAGCGAAGTAAAGAAGGTGTTGAAGCATATCAGAAAACAAAACTTAAGCAATCCGAAAAGAGCGAAGGAAAAGAAGCAACGCCTGGTTCAGACGATCCCATTTATCAGATTGAGAACAGCCCTAATATAGATGGAATGAACAAAGATAATGGCGAAGAGGATGAAAATTGATGAACTGAATATCTTAAACAATGAGCAAGAAGCTTCTTTTGATTACAAGGATTATATTGAGCATTACTTTGATCCTATGCAGATAAGTGAAAGGCAAAAAAGGGAGCGTATCGAAGAAGCTGAAGAGTTATTCGATGCTATCTTATTGTTTTTGATATGGTGTGAAGAAAATCCTGAGAATGTGCAGAGAGAAGATACCAAGCGTGAGATGGAAAATCTTTACAAGGAAGTCATCTTTCAGAAAGTTGAGCCGGATGATTTTATTGATATATATGTGCAGTTCTTTATCGGCAATTTAGTGGACGTAACGACAGAGAATCAAGGCAATGAATACTTTA
>CAJOPI010000149.1 GCA_905236275.1 uncultured Lachnospiraceae bacterium
ACATGGCTGCTTCGCAGCCACCACTATGAGGTGATATTGTTTATGATAAATGTAATTATCGTACTTATTCTTGCACTTATATGTGTTATAACCATCCGTTCATCCATTAAACATTTTAAGGGAGAAGGAGGCTGCTGCGGCGGTAGCGGAGGCATTATTGAAAACAAAAAAGACCTCTCAGAACCGGAGCTTGGAAGCAAAAATATTTCCATTAGTGGTATGACTTGTGAAAATTGCCGTATCAGAGTTCAGAATGCACTCAATAGCATTGATGGACTTTCCGCAAATGTAAATTTGAAAAAAGGTACTGCAACCCTCCACTACTCAAAAGAAATATCAGAAGATGAAATACGAACCTGTATCGAAAATGCCGGTTATGGATTACAGGAAGTCAGATAAAATGATGTTAAGGTCAAAAGTGATGTCAGGGATTGTGGGAGCACGAAGTACGGAACAATCCCTGACATCACTTTTGACCCTGATATCATTTCATTCCATCTCACAGATATAAGCTACACGTCCGGGATAATAGGGTCTCAAATCCGACACCGTATCGTTCCATACCCATCGCTCATAGTCCTTGCTTGTATGGAACATACACATATATCTTTCATCAACAATATTACCATTAGCGTCCTGCCCCGTAAAGCTCGGTTCTCCGTCAAGCCAGTCATATCTGAAATAACTGCTTTCATCCAGTGCCGCCATAGCATATTTCTCACCGTCATACCAGTGATAATGACCGTCCTTCGCGTTATAACCGCCTCCAAGCCATATAACAAGTTTTTCCTGCTTATTCTCCTTAAGCATAGTTTCTATATAATTCTTCTCTTCCCATGTATTAAGGCGCAGAAGATAACCTCCGCGTTTCCTGCAGTCAGCCATGGCTTCGTCCCATGTGACATCAGCAACAATGACCTCGTATTTATGAATAGCCGTATCATCTTCAAGATAAGGATTTTCATAGCCTATGGAATCATTGGTGAGTTTCTCCTTGATTTGCGAAAAGCTCAGAACCGCTGCTCCGGGAGATGCTTTCCCTTCATCATAGGCTGCTGCAAGCCTGGTATAATATTCTTCCTTACTGCACTCGCTGTCATTCCAGAAGTATCTGAGATCATCATCATCCCACTCGACAGAATTGTTTTCCACATTATATTGTCCATTATATTGCAGAACCCACTTCCCGTCCTCTATGCTATATATCATGTCATAATAATAACCCATGTGCCCGTCAGAATTCAGGAGCCGGTTTCCCTTTTTGATATAGTTAAAATTCAGCCTGTTTGTCTGAAGCTCATCAATCACACCGTTGTGACAGGTAAGTATCAGGTTTCCGGTCGCTTCATCACTTCCCTGTATAAGTAGCTCCGGAATATCATCTTCGTCCACATAAATATAGTCAAAAGTTCTGTATTCCAGCCTGTCGTAATCCTCCAAAGCCTCGTCGTCCATTTTCCTTATATAAGCAAGATAGGCATCAGCCCATTCCATAGCCTGTGAAGCATCTGAGCTGCCATCTCCACTGCCATCCTCGGTGTAGGGCACTACGGTTGCTGCTCTTGTATACTCTTCTGTTTCTTCCGAGGCTTCTGAAGCTTCACCTGTTTCCAGCTTGTCCTTTACCCTTGTTACTATCCTTCCGATTCTGCCGGGTATCCCACAAGCCGTAAGACTTCCCACAAGCATTACAGCCAGCAGCAAAGTTACTAATCCCTTTTTATTTTGCATCGATACTTTCTCCCTCCTATCATTCGACTTTTTCCACCATAACTATCCTTCCCTGTCCGTAAGGACCTGCATATTCTTCACCAACATTTTCCCCCAGTGTATCTTTTATATAATCGAGGAGGTTTTATAATGTCGAAGCTTTTGGTAAAAATAAATCTTATTATAAACAAAATGGTTGAAAAGGGGCTTACAAGATATCCCTACCGGATAGATACTGTATACCCCTTCACACCTCTATCAATTCCTCCAGCGTCTCAAAAAGCCTGTCGGGGTCAACCGGTTTACTCAGATGCGCATTCATGCCCGACTGCAGGGAACGCTGCACGTCCTCATCGAAGGCATTCGCAGTGAGCGCAATGATGGGAATAGTCTTTGCATCGGGGCGGTCGAGGGCGCGTATTGCCTCGGCTGCCTCAAGGCCTGTCATTACGGGCATACGCACGTCCATAAGGATCGCGTCATAGCTGAAGGGCTCACTCTTCTCAAACATTTCAACTGCAATCTGTCCGTTCTCGGCATAGTCAGCGGTCATATCCCTGATGTCCAGAACCTCTATCATGATTTCCGCATTTATCTCCATGTCCTCCACAAGAAGAATATGCCTGCCTTCAAGCTCTGCCTTGACAGTTTCATGCCTGTTCTTCTCATTAGCCTTGATTGCCTTCCTGAACTCATTCAGCACATTCGAGGCAAAAAGCGGCTTCGACATGAAACTGTTTACTCCGGCATTGAGGGCTTCTTCCATGATATCGTCCCAATTGTAGGCAGTGAGGATTATGATGGCAGACTCCTCCCTGAAACGGTCCCTTATCATGCGGCTCACTTCGATACCGTCCTTTTCGGGCATCTTCCAGTCAACAAGAATAAGGTCGTAAAAATCCCGTCTTGCCTTGGCAAGTTCAAGCATTTCTGCGGCTTCATTTCCACTTTCGCAGATATCGGAATGGATACCTATTTCATTCAAAACAAGGCCTGCATGCTCCCTCGCAAGCGGGTCGTCGTCAATTACGAGAACCTTCATATCCTGCGGACGTATAAGGTCAGAGCTGTCATGGTCCGTCTTGTCACTGGTCTTTAAGGTAACGGTTACTGTGAAGGTCGTTCCGGCACCCTTCTCACTTTCAACAGTGATTTTTCCATTCATCATTTCGACGATATTTTTGGTGATCGCCATACCCAGTCCGGTACTGCCATATTTATTTGCCCTGTTCTCGTCCTCCTGCGAGAAAGTGTCGAAGATTTTCGGAATAAAGGATTTATCCATGCCGATACCGGTGTCCTTCATGGTGAAACGGATAGTCGCATTATCCATGAATTTATTTATAACTTCAACGACAAAGAGCACCGAACCTCCCTCCGGCGTAAACTTGACGGAATTACCTAAAATATTGATAATTACCTGCTTGAGCTTCATATCGTCACCGATATAATATTCATCCACAAGCCCGTTTATCCGGCATTCATAGTTCAGTCCCTTATCCTGACACTGACCGCTGAACATTGTATTTATCTGCTGCAAAATCTCATTAAAGGAAAACTCCTCATTCTGAATGTTTATCCTGCCGCTCTCGATACGGCTCATGTCAAGTATATCGTTGATGAGCCGAAGAAGATGCTTCGCGCTCGTCTCGATTTTTTCAAGATATTCCCTCGTGCTTTCGGAAAGGTTCCCGTCCTTCAGCGCAAGCGCATTAAGCCCTATGATTGCATTCATGGGGGTTCTGATTTCGTGACTCATGGAGCTTAGGAAGGAAGTCTTTGCGACATTCGCCTCCTCCGCCTGTTCGAGCGCATCAAGCAGGGCGCGGTTCTTCGCCATATCATCCCGCACCTGATCATCAACATCGGAGAAGCCTGCTCCTATCGCGTGTACTATATGGTCGTCACGGTCTTTCACATGCCGCACTCCCGCCATTCGGAGCATCTCGTATTTTTCCTGACCATCAACTATCGTTAGGTAACGGAAGGAAATCAGTTCTTCATTTTTAAGCCTTTCACGAACCTTCTCGATAGAAATGAATTTAAGAAATTCCTCGCGGTCAGCTTCGGCAACATAAGCTTTGGCATAAACCGTAAAGGTCTCAGTATATCGGAAGTTGTCGCCCTCGCTGATGTCGTCATTCATATTCGGGTCCGCGCGGTAGCAGATACCTGTATCAGTATCAAAATCAACATAGTAAACGCTTCTGTAGTCCGAGGAAAGAGCCGTAATCATGCGGTTTGCCTGCGCATGGCTCTCGTCTAAGCGGGAGCGGAAGGCTATACGCATATTGCGTACCTTAGACGCAAGAAGGATAATCTCGTCAGAGCTTTTCTCTGAGCTGACCGACTCGGAGCTGACGGATGAGAATGCACCATCGCCAAATTCATTCATCAGGGTATCAACGTCTTTTTCAAGCTCTGTAAGCTCCTTTTCAACCTGACTGAGTTTTTTCCGTATACTCGAAGTAAAGAGGAATACAACGCTTGCTCCTACCAGAAGTGACATAAGGCTGAAAAGGAGCACCGTTACTGCATAATCACTTATCTGCTGCTCGTACCATGCCGCATCAAAATCAACACAGACAATTCCCGCAACCCTGCCATCCGAGGTAAATACCGGACTGTAGGCACTGTAAAAAATCCCCCATTCGTCCTCATAGGGTTCATCATCTACGGCACTTACTCCGGCTCCCGCCTTTTTAAGAGCTTCCGTAATAACGATGGTCTGACCGTATTCGCCGGGGTCTTCCTCTGCCGGGTCTACAGTGAAAGTAAAGCTTCCATTCTCTTCGGCACGAACCGTATAGATGTATTTAAGCTCTATATTGTCCTGAAAAACCTTTAGTGTATTGAATATTTTCATATATTCAATACTGCCTATGTCTTCTTCCCTGACCGACGAAAGATAGTCGCCGTCTATCATGTCTGCAGAGGTATTCGAAATGTCAAGCATCCGCTGGTTTATCAGGGTTTTCATGAGCATTTTCGAGCGTGACAGGAGAAGCGAGCCCAGCGATACATTTATGATAATGAGCAGAGCAGAGATAAATATGACTGATTGTGCAGTTATCGTCCTCTGATGTTTTTTCATACGGGCGTCCTCTTATTACTTCATACCCCTGTTGCAGGAATATTCGTTAATTATCGAAAGCAGCTCTTCCACATCGAAGGGTTTTGAGATGTGGCTGTTCATTCCGCTTTTTATACTCTGCTTCTTGTCCTCGTCACGTGCATTTGCACTGAGTGCAATGATGGGAAGGGTTGGAATATCCCCCCTCTTTATCGCGCGGATTTTCCTTGTAGCTTCATAGCCGTCCATGACCGGCATCTGGATATCCATGAGGACGATATCATAATACCATGAAGGATGTTCCGAAATCGCCTTAACTGCCTCGCTTCCGTCAGTTACGGACTCAACTAAGAAATCCGCTTCTTCCAGAACCGTTTCTGCAAGCATACGGTTGAACTCGATATCCTCCACAAGAAGTACCCTCAGCTTGTGGTCGTATTTTACCTCACCATATTCGACAAGCTCCTCCCCGGCGGCTTCCGCTGCAGCAGCACTCCTTAAAGGCAGCTCTACCGTAAAACTGCTTCCCTCGTTTTTCTTTGATTTGACTGAAATGCTGCCTCCCATTATATCGACAAGCTTTTTAACTATCGAAAGACCCAGCCCCGTTCCGTAGGTTCCTGCCTTTGTCGAGCTTGTTTCACGTTCAAAGGCATCATATATTCTCCCGATAAAATCCTCGGATATACCGATGCCCGTATCCGCAACCGTAAAGCTATAACGCGCGTAGCCCGACTCGGAACGCTCACTCTGACCTGCACTTATATTGATTTTGCCGCCCTTCGGTGTGAATTTGACGGCATTACTGATTAAGTTACCGATAATCCTTCTAAAGCTTTCCGCATCAATAAGCACAGTGCTGTCAGAAAGCTCAAAGCTCGTGTCAACGGTGAGGGATCTCCCTTCTGCATCTGCTCGGTATCTTCCGGCAATACTCTCGATTTCCGAGCATAGCTCTACCTTTGTCAGCTCATTCGCTCTGTTTCCCTGTTCAAGCCCGCTCATCTCTAAAATGTCATCTATAAGATTCGTAAGCTGTCTTCCTGAGATTTCGACTTTTTCTAAATATTCCCCCGCCTTCTCCTTATCATCAAGATGCTTAACGGCAAGTGCGGTGAAGCCCATTATCGAGTTCATGGGTGTTCTGATGTCGTGGGAAATATTGAAAAGGAAGTTCGTCTTTATTTCATTGGCATGACGCTGCTGTTCAAGCTCCATTTCAATTTTTAGCTTATTTGCAAGGTCATTCTGGGCCTGCAGGGTATCCGCCGTCACGTCGCGGAAGGCAAGTACGATATGCTCTGAAGCCTTTGACTTTCCTATCCGCATAACTATCATGGTTACGTAGACGATACCACCATCGTAGGTCGGGCAGCGGTAGGTATGAGAATAGCTTGAAGTCTCCGAAAGCCTTTCCTTGAATTTCTCGACAGAAAGCTCGTCCAAAAGAGACTTCCTGTCCTCTTCGATGACGTATTCTCCCGCATATCTTCGCATTACCGGCAGCCATGGAACGCTTTTGCCTTCTTCAAGTCCAATATTTGCTGAAATCGCCTTAAAAAATTCATTCTGTATATAATAGGCTCTCATGAGTCCCTTATTCATATTTAAGAGATATATACAGGAATAGGTCTGGCTCAGGCTCGCGATAACCTTCGAGGACAGCTCGGTTTCAGCCTCGATATTCTTTTTATCCGTTATGTCATTTATGAAGACATAGTAAACCTTCCCATAGCCCGGAAGCTCGGCATAGTGACCGTAATCTTCAAGCCAGCCTATGCTTCCGTCCTTTCTTGTGATACGATACTCCACGTAGTCCATGTTCGCGTTACCGCTGTCCGCAATCTGTGCTTCTATGGCGGATAAAACCCTTTCCCTGTCTTCGGGATAAATAAGACCACTGAAGCGGTTTCCGGTGAGGGCTTTGAAATCTTCCATATTTTCGCAGCCGAAAAGCTTCAGCCCCGACTTATTTATATAAATGATTTCCTCTCTCGTATCAGCAGAATAAATAAGGAAACCGCCCGGCATCTGTTCGGCAAACCACTTCATACTGTCGATGAAATTCTTATCCTTCATAAAGTCCATAATTCACCTATATTTTCCCAAGAACCCTTGCAAGCTCGGCTCTGATTTTATCAGTATCAATCGGTTTCGATAAATGCCCGTCCATGCCTGCTGCCTTTGCCGCCTCGATATCCTCCTTAAAGGCGTTGGCTGTCATGGCAAGAATGGGAATCGACGCAAGCTCTTTATTTTCAAGTCCCCTTATGGCGCGCGTCGCCTCATAGCCGTTCATGACCGGCATCTGTACGTCCATAAGTATCGCATTATAATCCCCCACAGCCGAAGCTGCAATTTTATCAAATGCCTGCTTTCCGTTTTCGGCAGTATCAACATCAAAGCCGTCATCTTCAAGATTTAAAATGGCGACTTCCCTGTTAATTTCATTATCATCGACAAGGAGCAATTTAACTCCCGTAAAATTAACCGACTCAGCGGACTCCTCTGTCTCTGCCGTATCCGGTGCCTCTCCAATGGGGAAATCAACATTTATGATAAATTTACTTCCCCTGCCCTGTTCGCTTTCAACCCTGATCTGACCGCCCATGAGGTCAACGATTTTTTTCGTAATGGACATACCCAGACCGGTTCCCTGAATTTTAGCGACGGTTTTCTCCCTCGTATAAGCTTCGAAAACAGTTGCGGCAAATTCAGAACTCATGCCTATTCCGCTGTCGCTGACGGAAAGTTCAAAGGAAGCCTTTTCCTCAGTCGCACCCGTTTCTTTTAAGAGCACAGTTACGCTTCCACCCTTTGGC
>CAJOPI010000150.1 GCA_905236275.1 uncultured Lachnospiraceae bacterium
CAAGAGCCTTTACATTATCAATCTCAGGCTGAACAACCTTGTCCTTCGGAAGTCTGAACTCAGGTATTCCATATACAAGAACTCCGCCTGCCTTATGAAGCGCTTCGAATATGGTTACATCGTAACCCATCTTGGCAAGATCACCTGCACAGGTGAGACCGGACGGGCCGGAACCGATAACTGCAACCTTCTTATTCTTTTTCTCAGCCTTAACCTCGGGTTTAATTCCATTCTCGCGAGCCCAGTCAGCAACAAAACGCTCCAGCTTGCCAATCGAAACAGCTTCGCCCTTGATACCGCGAACACACTGTCCCTCACACTGGCTTTCCTGAGGACACACACGTCCACAGACAGCGGGAAGTGCTGAAGATTCAGCAATAACCTCGGCTGCCTTCTCGAAGTTTCCGGCTTTAACCTCCTGAATGAATCCGGGAATATTTATTGATACCGGACATCCCTCAACACATTTAGGATTTTTACAGTTCAGACATCTCTGAGCTTCATTTACAGCTTCCTCTTTATCATATCCAAGGCAAACCTCTTCAAAATTTGTTGCCCTGACCTTAGGTTCCTGCTCTCTGACAGGAACTTTTTTTGTCATGTCCATAGCCATTATTTTAATCTCCTATCTCAATCTGCGAAAACAATATTATGAACAGTTACCACATCCGCCATGATGTGTATCACCTTCCTGTGCCTTAAGGTATGCTCTTCCTTCTTCAGTCTTGTAAAGAGCCATACGCTTCATTGCCGCATCAAAATCAACCTTTGCAGCATCGAACTCAGGGCCGTCTACACAAGCAAACTTAACCTCACCGTCTACCATAAGTCTGCAGGCTCCGCACATTCCCGTTCCGTCAACCATTATCGGGTTCATGGAAACAATAGTGTGAATGCCATAATTTAACGCTGTTTTCGCTGCAAATTTCATCATTATCATGGGACCTATTGCAACACAGATGTCATAATGACGTTTTTCATTAGCTATAAGGTCTTCCATGCAGACAGTTACCATTCCGGATCTCTTGTACGAGCCATCATCCGTTGTTATAAAATAATGTTCTCCGGCTATTTCTTCAAATTCCTTTTCAAGGATAAGCGTCGAATGACTCTTTGTTCCGACAATTACATCGAAGGATACATCATGATCCTTCATCCATTTTATCTGTGGAAGAACAGGTGCTGTTCCCAGACCTCCGCAGACAAAGAGGTAGTTTCTCTTTCTTACTTCTTCTATAGGCTCATTCACAAACTCCGAAGGCTCACCAAGCGGTCCGGTAATATCAGCCATCATATCGCCGGTCTTCAGCATGGAGATTTTATATGATGAAGCACCTATAACCTGTATAACAAGTGTAACGGTTCCACGTTCTCTGTCATAGTCACATATTGTAAGAGGTATTCTCTCTGCCGTCTCATCGGCACGAACTATAACAAACTGCCCCGGTTCGCATGTATGCGCAATTCTCGGAGCTTCAACTTCAAGAAGATAAATCTTCTCGACAAGCATCTCAGCCTTCACAATTCTGAACATAATGAATTTCTCCTATTCAACGTAGTTAAAAACCCGAAACCTGTTTTGTTCTCGGTTTTATACAAATGCACAGACTATATTTTAATTCATATAAGTTCAAAGTGCAAGTTTTTGTTATTCTTTTCGAAAGCCTTCAAGCATTTCTTCAAGTTCCACGTATCTGCTTATCTTATCATCAAGTGCCTTATCCGTAATTTCTTTTTCTTTAGTAAGCTCGTTTAATTTTATAAAATCAGTTGCATTTTCAGCTATAAGTTTTTCCAATTCATCGGATTTTACCTGAAGTTCATCAATTTCGGCTTCTATGGTGTCGTACTCTTTCTGCTCATTGTAGGAAAAACGTGTTTTTTTGCGTTCTTTTACATAAGTCCCCTTTTTTGTCTCTGAGTTCTTTGCCTTGTTTTCCGTTACGCTGTTTTCAGCCTTTGGATGTCTTTCCCTATAGCTCTCAAAATTTCCCGGAGTCCGTTCGATAACGCCGTTTCCCTCGAATGAGAAAATACTCGAAGCAATTCTGTCAAGAAAATACCTGTCATGTGATACAGCTATAATAATCCCGTTAAATCTATCAAGGTAATCTTCGAGTATCTGCAAGGTCTGTATATCCAGGTCATTAGTAGGCTCGTCCAAAATCAATACATTCGGAGAAGACATAAGCACATTCAAAAGATACAGCCTTCTTCTCTCCCCTCCGGACAGCTTGGATATCAAGGTATACTGATCATCTGCATCAAACAGAAAATTTTCACACATCTGCGAGGCTGAAACAAATCCGTTCTCTGTTCTTATATATTCAGCAGTTTCCTTAATGTAGTCTATTACCCGCATAGCTTCATCAAGGCATTCATTTTCCTGACTGAAATAGCCAAACTTTACAGTCTGTCCCACCTCTGTATGGCCACTGTCAGGTGAAATAAGTCCTAAAAGAATTTTTATAAATGTAGACTTTCCACAACCATTCGGTCCTATTATGCCTATTCTGTCATCACGCAGAAAATTATAGCTGAAATCCGCTATAAGATGTCTGTCTTCGTAAGACTTCGAAATATTATGCAATTCAACCGTCTTACCACCGAGCCTCGTTACCGCCGAACTCATTTTTATCTGTGCTTCTTCAACAGGCTTTTCTCTGTCCCTGAGAGCTTCAAAACGCTGTATATGAGCTTTCTGCTTGGTAGAACGCGCCCTTGCTCCCCTCTGTATCCATTCGAGGTCTTTTCTGTATAGTGCTGCCATCTTTCTTTCAGAAGCCTTTTCGTAGTCAAGCCTCTGCTGTTTAAGCAGAAGATAGCCCGAATAGTCTTCATCATAGCGATATATCTTTGACCTGTCTATTTCAAGAATGGAATTGCAGACACTATCAAGGAAATATCTGTCATGCGTAACGAGCATAAGCGTGCCTCTGTAGGACTTCAAATATTTTTCAAGCCATTCCGTCATTTCGATATCCAAATGGTTGGTAGGCTCATCAAGAATTAAAAAATCGCATGGAGAAAGAATTGCTGCGACGAGGGCTGCACGTTTTTTCTGCCCACCCGACAGCAATTCAGGTCTCATTTCAGAATCCGTTATTCCGAACTTTGCAAGCGTCGCCTTGACCTCTCCGCTCGTGTTTTCGTTCACAAGCTCACCATACGCCATACGTGAAACGTTTTCCAAAATGCTTATATTTTCGTCAAATATAGGATTTTGTGACAATGAGGCTATCTTCAAGCCATTCGATGTGATTATATTACCTTCATCAGCTTCCATTTCAAGAGAAGCCAATGCCAGAAAAGTACTTTTCCCCGCCCCGTTGATGCCAACGATGCCAACCTTCTCACCTTCTTCAATACCGAAGCTCACGCCATCAAATATAACTTTATTTCCAAGTGTTTTACTTACATTTTCAAAATTCAATATACTCATAATGAGTTTAAGTTTAATGCAAAATCAAAATCCACGCAAGCAAAATCATTCTCGCCGGACATGCACTTATATCTTATCTGCACCTTCGAGGTAATCATAATAAGGAACAATTATATATTCACCGCTATGTATCTTACAGTCCTCAGTCAGACAGTTCATATGCCTGACTTCTTCAATATACTCATTCAGGCTTTTATACTCCGACGACATATATTTATTCGCAATATCCGTTACCGTATCCCCCTGCCTGACCAGTACACTTGTATAGTATTTGACCATAGGAGCACTTTCTCCTGCGGAAACCTTGCAGTTAAAAGTTCTGAACATAAAGAAAACAAGCATAAAAACAAATACTTTTATAAATAATCTTTTTTTCTTTTCTGCTGATTTCCTTCTTCTCATAATGATTTCCTTCCTCCATGCAATCATTCGTTCGCAAACATTCGTTTTGAACAGCTGTTCAGGAATGATTATAACGAACAAGCATTCTCTTGTCAACAGTTTTTTCGAATAAATTTTCGGAACAGATTTTCTGAATAAACGTTTGCTTTTTTTTGAAAATGTGATATAGTATGATGTAAGGGTCAAAAGTAAATTTTGCCCCTTACTGATGTCACGGATTGCTTCATTGCTACGCAATTCCCGCAATCCTAAAACA
>CAJOPI010000151.1 GCA_905236275.1 uncultured Lachnospiraceae bacterium
CTGACAAAATGACGTCGGATGTCCGTTTTTGCAGCGCCGTTGCTCAAATCATTCGATTTGGCAGCCGGCGGCAAAAAAGGCTCCTCTTTTTTAGTACTCTATAATTCATTCTTTCCTTTTACCTTGGTTATCTCCCTCATGTAAGCAGCTGTAATGATACCTGACGGAAGAGCTATTACCGCAACTCCGACAAGGGCGGAAAGACTTGATATAGCCTTTCCTATATCGGTCGCCGGCGTATAGTCACCATATCCAACAGTTGTCAGCGATATAGTAGACCAGTAGCAGGCATCAAGAAATGTCTCAAAGCTGTTTGGTTCAAGCTGAAACATAAGAAGAGCGCAGATAATTATATAGACAATCGAAAGTATCAGAACCGCCCCCAATGGTGCCCTGACACGTATCATCACATTTTTAATTGTTGTCATTGTCTTGGAATAACGGACAAGCTTAAATATTCTGAATACCCTGAATAACTTAAAAAGCCGGATAAGGGTACTTCCGGGAAAAGCAAAGGAAAAGACCGGCAGAATGG
Organism: uncultured Lachnospiraceae bacterium; assembly: GCA_905236275.1. GTDB lineage: Bacteria > Bacillota > Clostridia > Lachnospirales > Lachnospiraceae > NK4A144. The sequence continues at coordinate 536 of CAJOPI010000151.1, forward strand.
AAAGCAGGTCTATGACAGACATCGGCTCCATCAGGTTTGCAATATATGACTTGTAACTCACAACACCCATTTTGTAATCAGAAGTATATATCCTGAGCAGATAATCCAAAACAAAAATAGACAGTGTAAGTACATCTATTATAGCTGTATAATCATCTCCCTTTTTCATTGTAAGAGGTATAAGACCTACAATTATAGCAATGTTTATCATTATGTCGTAGGCCTTACTCGCCATGTCATTCTCACGTGAAACCTCTATTATTTCAAAAATCCTCTTTTTTAAGGCGACATTTTTCATCCCCTTTTCCCCCTCACAGCTTCACAGCAGGAACACAAGAATACCAAGAATTATCAGCGCAAGACTCACTATAGAAGAAATAATCACAGTAACGATTCCAAGTATGTCTTTTTGTTCGTCGACTCCTCCGTCACTGACAACTTTTTTCACATATCGCGGTCCCATATACTCCCTCCAAACAAGACATAAAAACATCCATACTACCTTTAGTTTATCCCATAAAGCATATGAAAACAAGTTCTGTCTTTTAAGCAAAAGTTATAGTATAAAGAGCCATAAATTTACCGCCTGCGCTGAGCTTTTCCTCATAGTCGCGGTCTTTGAGTTCGCCGCTGTAACCAACCATATCACAACGTCCGTACCAGGGCTCGATGCAGACAAACGGCGCATTCTTCTTTACAGGGCTCCATACACCGACAAGAGGCGCCTTGAAGGAAACAGTCACAAATTCATTGCCCTTTTCATCAATAAGAGAAATTTCATGAACCTGCTTATTTTCGAAAATCAAAGTACCATCATCAAAGGTATGCTCGTCAAGTGCAAGTTTTCCCTCTTCATCAAGCTTCCACTCTTTATGCATATTTGTTGCAAGTCCTTTAGAATCATCAAAAATTCTTGCCATCAGGCTGTCTTTCGCATCAAACTTAAGGGAATATCCCTTAAGGGTTCCGTCTGCTCCAAGAGGACATGCAAAAGCGGGGTGTGCTCCCACAGAAAAATACATATCCTGATAGCCGGTATTTGCAACCTGCCATACTACCTCAATGCTGTTTTTCTTCAAAGCATAACCACAGGCGAAATCATAATCAAAGGGATAGACTTCGTTAGTTTTCTCATTCCCCTTAAAAGAGAAAAATATCTTATCCTCATCATGACTCAATAGTTCATGCTCATTGTCTCTTGCAAATCCATGCTGAGTCATCGGATATTCCTTACCTTCATGTCTGTACTTTCCATCCGCAACCATTCCAACAAAAGGAAACAGCACAGGTGCCGTCCTGTTCCAGAAAGCCGGGTCTGCATTCCACATATACTCTCTGCCGGTTTTATCCTTTACAGATTTAATCTCTGCTCCCTTCGAATCGATTTCAACTGTCAGAAATTCATTTTTAATTGTATACCTCATCGTTTATCTCCCTTTCCGTCAAAATGTGACTTCAACAATATTTTTTTCCGTATTTTCAAAGTTTTCACTGTAAATACCGGCCAAGTATTCATTCATTTCAGGTGTCAGCTGAACCGCTCCCGAAAGTACATAATTCTCCAAGGCATTTCTTGTAAAATATACACTCTCCGAGTCTGAATGCTTGCTGAAAAAGGTGTTCGGTGTATCGGATGCTTCTACCGAAACAAGATTGTAATTGTAGCTGTAGCTTGCAGCTATATACAGATCATCCCAGTAAAAGTATGCCACTGTAGCCTCTTCAGGTATTCCTTCATACTGATTTTTATTTTCAGCAATCAGGCTGCTGTAATAGGGATTCGAAAAGTCAGTGTCTTTGATTATGCTCAAAGAGTTCAGCAGAGTGATTCCGGCAATAAGAAGTGCAAGCAAAATCTTAACACTTCTGAAAAATCGCGTTTTAACAATATAACCAATCAACGCCACAGTGATCACAAAGGAGGCCGGTTCAAAAAAGCGCGGTCCAAAAGGGTCCATTGTGGAATTGAATCTGATGGTAATAAATGTAATATAATAGAAAAGTCCTGTCGCAAGGATTACAAGCAGCCTATCCTTCTTTTCAAATTTTCTGCATACGATAAAAGCAGGAACGGCAATAAGCAGAAGCAGCAAAAGCGTCCTGAGCTTCGGTCCTGTTATATCACCTGTAAGTATCGGCGGAGTTACCAGAATCGCATTAAAAAATTCCTTTATCAGCGCTTCAACAAGGCTAAATGCAAGCGTCGGTATATCATCGGTAAAGACAGCCCTGTTTACCCCGGTTGATGCTCCGTTTCTGAGCTTGTTATTCAAGAGGTAAAGAAGCATAAACGCCGATGAAGCCGCACCTGTTATGATAAGGGAGCGAATCTTTGACTTCAATTCAGCAGTTCTTGAATTTTTATCAAAATGATAGATAAGAATCAATATAAATGCCGCCGCAAATATAACCGGTGCGGTATAAGCTCCCACATAGCGCACCAGAAAATTTGCACAGGTTATGAGCCCCAGTAAGATATACTCCCGAAGCCCTGCTTTTTTATCCTCATCAAAAATTATCCTTGATAAAATCAGCGCAAACATGAAGGTAAAAAGTGTAAAAGGACCTTCACTCCAGGTATAACAGTTAAGCCAGATATAACCCGGATTTAATAAAGCTATCGAAAATACCCACGCATTCTTTCCGAAACGGATATACAGCAGAAACAAGGTCAGTGCGACTGCAAATATTGAAAAAATTTTAGAAGCAAGATAAATGTCCGTACCGCTTATCAGCTTGAAAAAAGCAATCAGCGAAGGATAGCCTATAGGCCAAAGCGCAAACCAGGTGCTGTCCTTTGAAGCATAGTTTGAGATAAAGCCATGCCCCGTAAGGAGCGCATGGGCAGCCTTCATATATTCAGCAGAATCAGCCGACATGCATGCCTTTTCAAAATAAGCCTTTGAGATAATATAAAGACTGATATACGCAAAAACAAAGACAAGTATGATTGCGGAAATCAGCTGTTTTGTCCGCTCTTTTTCTATAAATTCCTTAAATTGTGTCATTACCATTCACCAACAATTCCTATAATAAATTCCCCTGTATCAAGCCAGTTTATCCCGCAATCATCATAAGCATAGGCACTGTCCTCCGCTCTTATGATATAGAGTGATTCCCCGTCAGGATTATACAGCTCCGTTCTGAATACTTCTTCGTTATTTCTTCTGCTCCCCTGTGCCAGTCTGAAAACATTCGTGGTCAGATGACGCGACATTGCATATCCCGTAAGATACTTAAAATCATAATCATATATCGGTCCAAAAACTATATGCTTTATCCCATGATCTGCAATGAGCGTATCAAGATAAGAAGTTCCCAAGTGCGGGTCAAATTCCTTCACGTTTGTTTCTGCAATAATTTTCCCATGTCGTTCGATTATATAAGGTGACATATCCAAAAACTGAATCATAAATGCAAAAATAAGAATTGCTGTTTTCTTCTCTCTGTCAGCCTTCACGAAAGAGTCAGCACATATCGCAAAAATAAATATAAGATAAATACACACCCACGAGGTTCTTGCAGTATTTCTGAATACCGACCAGATATTCATTATAAAATCCGGCAGACTGTAATGAATAACCGTTTGTCCGTTCAGGGTTATAAGCGGCGAACAGGCAACCAAAAGTGCAATTATATAGGTAGCTGTAAGTGCAATGAAGGTATTTTTCCTTTCCCTGAAAAAGCTCAGTTCTTTTTTCTTTATAATTCGAATAAGCGTACAAGCTGTAAGAATGAGCATTCCGGCACCGAGATAATAAATCCTGTGTCCTTTTCTATAAGGCAGGTACTCAGGAAAATATCCCGCACGCATTTCATTAAAGAAAGCATTCAGATCAAGACCGTAATTCTCTACATTACCACTGAGATCGGCAATACTGTTATGAAAAGCCCCTAAAACATAAAGCATCAGAAGACCTGAAGCCACAAATGCCATGAGTACTGCGCACGATGTAAGCAAACGCGCTTTCATATCCTTTTCCATACCGTTTTTATCTAAAATAATTCCTATAATAAATCCGACAAGTATAATCCCGTCAAAGAGGATAAAATACGAATGCACAAGGGGACAGAGTACACCTATGATTCCCCACGCCACTGCCTTATCCTTAAGCGGCATTTCCCGCCTGATAAGGATAAAGTATATGGGGATAAGAAGCATCCAGTGTGCCGCAAGTGCAGAATGATAATACATCCGCTCGACCATCTGAAAGGAAAGCATAAAAAACAGGCTTCCCAAAACTATATTTAAAAGTGAGTTCAGATAACGCTTTAATATTTTTGCCGCAACGATACCATTCAGGGCATAGGTCATTATCCCCCAGAGTCCGAAATACTGAAAACTGTTGGGAAGTATAGGCGATAAAATCTTGAAAAATATGGCAAACAAAGGTATTGAGTCAGTATAAATAATGCTGACCTTATCCGGATAGGTAAGCTGGTCCATCAATCCTATCGGGAAGGTCCATGCCGAATTCCTGAATCCCCTCCAGCCGAGATAATGTTGGGTAAAATCGCTGCTAAGTCCATGATACATCCATGATATGTTCATCGGATTTAAAAGTCTGTAGCCGTATACAAGGATAAATATGATCATTCCCGCAATTGCTGAGCAAATCTCAGCCTTATATCTGCCATAAAAGCCCAGAGCCTTTTCTTTTAACTTTACATTCTTAAACATAAAATATTCTTTCCGATTCTTTCTTATTTTTTCTTATTATGATGTTAAGGTCAAAAGTGATGTCAGGGATTGTTCCGCACTTCGTGCAGCTGTGCATACACTCTCACTACGTTCACTAAGTGTTCGTAGTATCCCACAATCCCACCCAATATTTTATGATGTAAGGGTCAAAAGTAAATTTTGCCCCTTACTGATGTCACGGATTGCTTCATTGCTACGCAATTCCCGCAATCCTAAAACA
>CAJOPI010000152.1 GCA_905236275.1 uncultured Lachnospiraceae bacterium
GAAAATATTCTTTATATTTGCCTAAAGCCATTTTATAATATATAATTTTTTTATGATAAGCGCATTAAAAATGCACTTCCTACAAAGATGCACACGGATTTAAATGAAAAATATTATGCTTTGCAGCACAGAGTGTGCGCCCGTAAGCGAGTCAAAGTGCAGGCACTTTGTTCTTTTACTATAATTTAGTTGTAAATATTAGAATCTAACGAGGTGGGCATTATGGGCATTTTTATAAACCCCGGTAATCAGGGATTTAAGGAAATAAAAACTGATAATTACATTGACAAGACCAGCCTTATTGCTTGTATCAATGACACCATAGAAACTGAAAGAAGGCTTACCTGCATAAGCCGCCCAAGGCGTTTTGGAAAATCATATGCAGCGCAGATGCTCGCATCCTATTACTGTACAGGGTGCGACTCCGCCCCGCTTTTTGACGGGCTTGAGATTTCTAAAGATGAATCATACACTAGGTATATGAACAAATATAACGTCCTTTATCTTGACATTACCTATTTCCTGTCAGAAATAAAAGACAAAGCAGAGCTTATAAACAGGATAAGAAGCGAGGTTTTATTCGAAATAGAAAGGGAATTTCCAGAATATGAAGTCAGGGGGCTGTCTCTTCCAAACGCCCTTGAAAAACTTGTTATTGAATCAGGCAATAAATTTATCGCAATCATAGACGAATGGGACTCACCTATAAGGGACAACGAATCAACTAAGGCTACCCAGAAGGCTTTTCTGGAATTTATGCGGGGGCTGTTCAAAAATTCCGGCCTCACGAACAAGGTATTCGCAGCCGCCTATATGACCGGCATTCTGCCTGTAAAAAAAGACGGCTCGCAATCCGCCATCTCGGAGTTTAAGGAGTATTCCATACTTTCTCCGGAAATGTTTGCAAGCCATACAGGCTTTACTGAAGAAGACGTTAAGATAATTTGCAAAAAACATAACGTTTCTTTTGAAAAAATGAAGGAATGGTACGATGGATATACTGTTTTCGATGATAACGGGAACAGCATTTCCATTTACAATCCAAATTCTGTCATGGAGGCAGCATTCAGTGGAAAATTCAAATCCTACTGGAGCCAGTCCTCTGCTGCCAGCAGCCTGATTGACTATATAAATATGGATTACAACGGGCTTGGCAAGGATGCCAGCGATATATTAGGCGGCAAGGATATAAAAATCGATGTAAGCGGCTTCCAGAACTCCCCGCAGGATTTAAAGTCGAAGGATGATGTACTGACATTGCTTGTCCATTTTGGCTATCTTAATTACAACCCAGAAACCCATATGGCGCGTATTCCCAACGAGGAAATACGGCAGGAATTTGCCCATGCCGTAAGGAAGGTCACACACTCCGACACCATAAGGAAGGTGCAGGAAAGCGACCAGCTTATCATGGATACCATAGAGGGCAACGAGACAGCAGTTGCCGCCCAGATACAAAAAATACATAATACAGAATTTGCCCCTCTTTTTTACAACAGGGAAATTTCCCTAAGGAGCGTCATCAAACTGGCATATTTCGCATACAGCGACAATTATTTAAAATTCGAGGAGCTTCCCTCGGGCAAGGGCTTTGCCGATATTGTTTACCTCCCAAGGAAGGCCTCCCTATATCCGGTACTGGTAATCGAGCTTAAATGGGATGAGATGCCAAAAGGGGCCATAGCCCAGATAAATGAAAATAACTATGCCGATAAGTTCGAAGACTTCGGCGGGGGGATTGTCTTAGTCGGGATAAGCTATGATAAGAAGACTAAGGAGCATAAATGCCAGATTATAAGGTATGGGATAGAAGAATAATTAACTGACTTTACTCTAATGCTGTATATAAATTGATTTTTATTTTGCCGTATATATATGTATATACGGCAAAATAAGGGAGCCCGATGCTATTTTCATCATCGCTAATAATAAGTAACTTCATCAGAACTAAAACCAATTTCTGCCGTTTCTCTATACGTTTCAAATGAACCGCTTATATTAAAGGAATAATCTGAATCTATTTTACTTATAGGGATTCGAATTTCATCTATCCATTCCCCTTTTTTATCAAAGCATTCAACATATAATTTGGGATCTGGTCTTTTGTAATCATAATATATTTTTCCACTTATTCTGTAGTTTATTATAATGTTATTATCTTCTTCTATTGATAAAATATCAAACGTATGTATCTCTATAGGAAACTCTCCCATAAAGCCTACATATAGATTTCCAGAAACAGGTAAATCGGGAATCTTAATATTATATTTGTCAATTAACCTTTGTCTCTCAACTTCCTTTGCTACTGTTTTATATAATTTCCTTAAGCCACTTAATTTCTTCTTAACCTTATTATATTTATTTTCTAAAACAGAATTATTTTTCGCACCTCCTAGTGATGATATAATTATAACATGCCACTAGGTTAATGTCAATACAATAGTGGCAATATTTTCGTATTTACCACTATATTCAAAAAACACTGCGGTTCAACCATCTAAACCACAGTGTTTAAAATAATTATTCAATTAGTTGTTCCCCACC
>CAJOPI010000153.1 GCA_905236275.1 uncultured Lachnospiraceae bacterium
CCCAGAGCAGCCACGAACAGACCGATGCGTATTATAGCGTTCCTCGTCCCTTCATCGAGATTCTGAAGCCACAAAACAAAATCCTGTACATGTGAGACTATATTCCTGATTGTCGGCATTAAAGCATCACCGATCTGGATATATAGTTCTTCGAGAGCAGAGTGAAGAATCTGTAACTGTCCCGACAGATTGTCCTGCATGGTTTCAGCCATTTGTTCTGACATACCATCGCAGTTATATATTGCATCTGACAGTTTGTTCACATCTGCTTCAGATGCGTTCATAACAGCGAGAAAACCTGACATTGCGGTCTTGCCTACCAGAGCTTCAGCTGTACTTGCCTGTTCCGATTCTGTAAGCTGTGAAAACGCAGCGCGACAATCTGAGAGTATATCACTAAGAGATCTCATAGTGCCATCAGCATTGGCCGTCTGAATTGTCACATCACCAAGCTGGCTTCCGGTAATCTCAATATCACCTGTAAGCTCTGTAAACATTTTTCTAAGAGATGTACCTGCCTGGGACGCTTTTATACCGCTGTTGGCCATCAGGCCTATCGCTACAGCTGTATCTTCAGCCGAATAACCTAAAGCTCCCGCAACCGGCGCGGCATACTTGAAGGTCTCGCCCATCATAGACACATTTGTATTAGAATTTGAAGAAGCGGCCGCTAATATATCAGCGAAATGTGCAGAATCTTTGGCAGACAGTCCAAATGCGGTAAGAGCGTCAGTTACAATATCAGAAGTTGATGCCAGATCCTCACCAGATGCAGCGGCGAGAGACATTATACCTTCGATACCATCAATCATATCGGAGGTCTTCCAACCTGCCATAGCCATATACGACAAAGCATCTGCCGCTTCAGATGCAGAGAATTTTGTTTTTGCGCCCATCTCACGAGCTTTTTCACGGAGAGCATCGAAATCTTCTCCGGTCGCACCTGATATAGCAGCAACCTTTGACATTCCTTCATCAAAATTAGCCGTTGTCTCAACTGCCGCTTTACCAATTCCAATAATTGGTTTGGTGACTTTCTCTGTAAGTGTTGAACCCACAGATGTCATTTTATTGCCGATATTTTCTAGCGACTTACCGGCTTCATCAATTTTACTCAGTGTTTCATTTGCATTTGCGGCTTCCCTTGCAAGGTTGACAAGTTCCTGTTCAGTTGCTATAATTTCTCTGCGAAAAGCTTCATATTTATCCGCACCAAGGTCACCGTTTTCAAACTGATCCCTGACCTGTTTCTCAGCGGCGTTGAGTGCGTCAAGTTTTTCCTTGGTAGCAGTGATCTTTTCTGTCAGAAGGGTTTGCTTCTGTGCAAGGAGCTCTGTATTTGATGGGTCAATTTTTAAGAGCTTTTCAACATCCTTTAGCTGTGATTGGGTATTTTTTATGGTCTTATTAACGGATTCAAGCGATTTTGAAAGACCTGTTGTGTCTCCATTGAGCTGAATGGTAATTCCTGAAATTCTTGATTTTGCCATAATTACCTCTTATTTCTAAAATGAATCAAAATCATCTTGATTAGCAAGTGTTTTATATGAGCATGAATCATTACCTTTTTCAATCCACATATCAAGCACCATTCCTATAGTTAAAAGATCGAGATCCCGCAGTGGAATCCCGATTTCAAGACATCTGAGCAAAAACAGCGGTGTAGTAAGCTCCCGCTCTGTCGTTCTCAGTTTTTTTTAGAACTGACTGTTGTAAATGTATTCATCCCCCACAGAGATAAAAGTTCCGGCAGAATCTCATATATAGAAAATGTTTCAAATTGCTCCAACCATTCATTGATATCTTTCGATATTGTATTGTCAGCATGGAATGCCATAATGTATGCTAGATTTTCAAATATTTCAAGATCTTCTATTTGAAGTTCACTTGTACCATCTTCTTTATCCTTATATGACTTTTCAAGCTTTGAAAGATCACCGAATATATCTTTATGAAATTTCATACGGTACATTCTAGGAATTGCTGCGGAGCTTTTAAACAAAACATCTTTATCACCTATTTTTATCGTTTTAGATGTCATAATTTCCCTCCATAAGATTTAATAGTGTTTTGACTTGATTTAAAAAAGGGAAGCAGCGTTTATCTGCCTCCCGCAACTTATCACCCAGCAGGCTCCTGCGTTTCATCCAGTGGAATATATACAGACTGATACCATGCATTGTATATAGCATCTGTTGTATTATCACCAGTACGTGCCTTTATCAATCCATCATCTCTTGGATCGGCTGAAATAGTCAGGGTTTCTGTACCCGGTTCTATCGTTTCTTCTTTGGTTTTACTCTCGATTGTCGGTCTTGCGGAGACAGAACAGTTATATAAGACATGCCGGATTGCCTTTACATCTCCGCTGAATTCAAATAATAGCGCAAAGTATACAGGAGACGCATCCGCATCCGTTTCAACCAACACTCCATTTCCATCTTTTACTTCTTTTAAAATATTTTCTCTAAACCAGTCAGTAATTAATGCAATTTCAATATCACCTGAATAGCCATTATTTGTAACCGATTTATAATATACCTGACCATCCGCATAAAAAGAAGTAGACTCACCCTGCGAATCTAATGAAAGACTAACTGCACCCGGGAGTGCCTGAGGTGTGCTGTAAGTATAATTTCCATTTGCCGAATCTTTCGTTGATATTGCAATATGAACATTTTTTAAGTTGTATTTAATTTTATTCGATGCCGCCATCGCTTAATACCTCCGTTGTATAAAGAATTTCATACATTTTTTCACTTTCGATCCATGCCTCTGTTTTGTCATAATAAAAGCCATGCCCGTTTAGCACAGCTTCGATTCTATCCTCAATTTCGGGATCTTTTTTTTCAGTGTACAGTTCTATATGCAGCTCATTGATCTTTTTATATACACTTCCATCAGCGGAAAAGTTGTTTGAACGCGGATATAGAAAGATCAGAAAAGGCGGATCAGGGCTTTCACCTTCAGCAAAATGATCATATGATGAAGGAAGCCCGCACTCGTCAAGCATTGATATTACAGCTTCATAAGTCATTTTACTCCTTTCCTACTTCAACGCATTTTCAATATCATGAGTAAGCTGATCTATCGCGTGTTCTTCTGCCGGTTTGATATGCGGAATAGCTCTAACCCTGCCGCCTCCTCGTTTAGCGTGACCGTTTTCAAGCAGATGCGCAATCATATACCTTGAGGGAGAATACACAGTCACAGAGATGCTCTCTGAATCTTCAGATGTGACTTTACTTCTCCATGATTTTTTATATACACCTGTCCTTACAGGAGCGGACTGGTTTATATCTTTTTTTGCCGTTTGTCCCGCAGCCTTTACAGCTTTCTTCAGTTCATCCACAGCGAGTTCGTTATATTCACGCAAATTTTCTGCAATCACATCAGCCATTTCATCCACTGAAACAGTCGTACTCATCGTACTACCCTCTTGCATAAAAATTGAATGTCTCTCCCCTGGTAATTCATCATATCTACGGACTCTATATCATATACATCGTCATTAAATACTATTCTGTACTCTGTAGAAGTAACATTCTTAAGCTCCGGGCAATACCTCACATGAAATTTTACGGATCGTTCTTCATGTATAACCTTATCTCCGCTTTCACGAACAGAATACGTGCTGGCATAGGCGTAGCATGAATAATAATCTGTTCATTCCTGCAAATGATTCCTATATTTATCAACTGAAATTGAACTCTTTTGAAAAGTTATCTTTACATTCTTTCGTGCGATTCTTCCAATAGTTGTGTTATTAGCAGCCATCAAAATATTCCTTCCCGTATTGAAAACAGAAGGCTCCGAAGTGTAATCACAAGGTCATGATGGTCAGCTTCTTCACGATGCTCATATAGATAACCGACCATATACAAAATAGCCACCCTCATGATTTCACGTATACGAACTATCTCACCTTCGTTATTCGTTTCATCACACACAGCATCCCATTTTTCATCTGATATACGTGCCACCTCACAGCAAAGCATCTCAGAGGATTTAACAAGTGAGCTGATAAGGCCGTCCTCATATGACGAATCAACGCGAAGATATTGTTTTACAGATTCTAAAGATACAAGCATAGTACCTCCATAAATACAGAGAGAGGGATAATTTCCCTCTCCCCGATGATTAGTTTTTGTGATATAATCTATCTATCAGCCATTAGCAACAGTGCCTGCAAGCTTGAGGAACTTTACAGCTTCCGGAAGGATGAGTTTACCGTCAACACGCTGTGTTGTCATAAAGCCGATTTGATCCGTGGAAGCATACAGCTCGTTAAGCCTGCGGAAAGTACGGCTCGCACGGTCAGCAACCCAATAGTA
>CAJOPI010000154.1 GCA_905236275.1 uncultured Lachnospiraceae bacterium
ATGCATGACATGAACTCTGTATAGAATCTTACACAGAAGCATCGCAGTTTTGTCGCCAGATGCTCAAGCGCCATTGAAAAACAGGGGTTTTTCGTGGTATAATGAGCAACATAAGGACAAAAATGTTACCTTCCGCTGGTAGAACAATATCAACGGAAAGGGGACTACACTATGGCAACTACAGAACCAATCAGGAGCAGGAACGATCTTCGCAGGCTGGCGGACTATTTTCTGGAGCGAGATCAGCATAGGAACTATGTGATGCTGGTGCTCGGAGTCCATACGACACTCAGGATCAGCGATCTGCTTCATCTCAAATGGGCAGACGTCTACGATGAAAGTCATGGCAGATTCCGTTCACATCTCCACGCCACAGAACATAAGACAAAGAAGCAAAAGAGCATCGCATTGAACCAAAAGGCAATCGATGCTCTTGCTCTGTATTATCCCAATCGGAAAAGTGAATGGATTTTTGTGAGTCGAAATGGAGGTACCACACCGATCACTCGGCAACAGGCGTGGAGGATTATTAAGAATGCTTGTGAATATTTGGGAATTGAGGGGACAATCGCATGCCACAGCTTACGGAAGACTTTTGGTTATATGGCATGGACGAGCCACGAAGTCTCACCGGTTGTAATCATGGACATTTACAACCATAGCAATTATGAAGTGACTCGGCGATACCTAGGGGTGGCACAGGATGATTTAGATAAAGCCTATAGAGAAATGGATTTATTTTGATTTTGCAAGAGGCAAGAAAGGAGGCGACTTCTTCGCCTCCTTCATAAGAATGTTTTGTCTACCAGCTACGAAACCTATTGATTGGGTATCTGTCAAACTCATCCCGATCGTCATCTGCCATAAGATAGTAATGCTTCTTTGATTCTTCTTGATTATTCAACAAAATGTAAGCGCCCGCCAAAATAAAGTGCTTCTTCTCCTTAACGGCTGTTTTCACTATATCATTCAGTTGGCCAATCTCATCAGCGTTAAAAGCTCGTTCCCTTAATACTATCTGCAAAAAATTGAGTTCACTGATTTCCTGGTCGCTAAAAGTGTACTTGTCTAAAATGAGCTCACTCAGCTTCTTTGCCAGGCTCAATAGGGGATGGGTTGGTAATTTGAGCTCATCATATGTTTTTAGTATTTCCAGCAAGAAAAGCGTGAGTTGCTGGCTGTACGCTTCAGAAGGCTTGATTTTGGACAGATTCTCAATTATGCGTTCATGATCCAAATTGTCATAGCCAAGAAGCGTTTTGCCGTCAAATTTGACGCATATTGATGAATCAAAATCCCGACCTTTATTATCCTTACCCTTAAACACTATTGGAGCATCTAAAATATCGTAAAGCCGAAACAGCCCGCTATCTTTATCTTTGATTACGCAGACATATAAGTTGATATTGCAAAAAGAATATTTGCCAAATGGATAGCCAGCGTCTTTGAGTCTAATTAGATTTTTATCAGTAATAGCCGAAACCAGCTTATCAATATTATATTCATCGACTTTTGTGATATTATCGCATTCTAAATCTTTCTTTACGTGTAAAGTGTTAAGGGTTTTCTGAACTTTTTCCAAATACTCCAAGTTCTCCATCATATCGGAAATATCAATTTTAGATTTTTCCTCCTCGGAAATGTCAAAAAAGTTATAATGCTCTCCATCGATAATAATCTCGCTTGCTTTGATGGCGGAGATTAAAAAATCAAGGCTATTGATTCGCTCGCTTAATGTTCCCTGTATATTGAAATTCACCGTACCCGGTTCGCCATTTCTAGGGTTGATAAATCTTAGGCACTTGCCGAAGCTTATCTCCAGAGTGTCTTTCTTGTAGGTGGCTCTATACTGGTGAAAATACAGTTTGTCCCCGACATATACATCCTGTTTAATTTCCGTGGAGGCTTCATTGATGCGTTCAATATGTTCCACTGGAAGGGAGAGACCAAAAGGCAAGTTAACATATAGGTACGTCCCATGCTCAAAAAAATAATCAAATGGCATGTTATAGTCCCCATTAGTTGCGACATACCCCAATGATAAAGTATGAAGTTCGCCATCTTTAGCCACATCTTTAAGTGTAAGTGGTTCCGCTGATATAGCGGCTCTCTGTTTGTCCCTGTCATTAAGTAGGTTAAACACCAGTTCCTCAACAACCTTCTTATCTTTTGGAAAAGGTTTGAGGCTTATAGTCCGGCTTTCTTGCGTTCCATACTTCTTCAGTATTTTTTTCAGTTCAAAAGGCAAAAGACTACGATAATAAACACTCTCATCCTCATCTGTAATAAAGACTACAAAGAATATCGTGCCTCCATCTTGCAGGTAATTCCTTAAATCCGCCATTTCCACGGGAAAACTTTTCTTCACATCTTCCAAATTATCACAACTCCGGCCTTTTATTTGAACGGGAATCCTTCCAGCGAAGTCATCCTTTTTATGATTATTGCCAGCGTGATGATATATTTCGATGTCTCCATCCCACGATAATCCCTTATCATTTCTGTTAAATGACGGGACGAGGCGATCTGTTCTTGCGATTATTCGTTCAACGGCTGTAACGCCTAAATTTTCAGGGCTTGCCAAGTCAAATCCCTCCTTCTAAAGTTTTGAAATTACTCCCACATATTTTACTATATCCACGCGAGTTTTGCCACATGCTCAGACTATTTGCGATTGTACTGAAATGAAATAGAATCTTTGTAAAGCATAGCAGGAATGGAGGAGGGGTTACTAACAGATTTGGAACGATTTCATTGGCCATTTCAAAGTATGGATACACCTTCAGCAAGACCTACAGTTATAAGAGTAGTGGATGTATTCTTGGAGATGGAA
>CAJOPI010000155.1 GCA_905236275.1 uncultured Lachnospiraceae bacterium
GCAAGACCGTTTGCTGCCGAATTTTCAGTAGCCTTTATCATATCGATAAGCTTATCCATATCCTCTTTTATACGCGAAAGATAATCCGCCGTCTCGATATCCTTAAGGTCGATCCCGTCAAGTGCTGCTCTTAGTGCGTCAACCTTTCCCCTGATCTCGCCTTCCGTTATGTCATCCTTTGACCTGTAATAACTTTTGTAACCGCTGACCGTTCCTCTTAAATCATCAACAGTTCCCCGTATGTCATCAATTTTCTCCTGAGTTTCATCATCGGCATTCTGAGCGATATCATTAAGCTCATCCATAAGGTCGTTCAGTTTGTTTATCTCGTCACTGCTTTTATCAAAAGAATCTTCCTTATAAATATTTTCCACATAGGGCTCGAACTGTCCGACTATTCCGCCGACATTTTTCCTTCCGAATACATTTGCGCTGTTGCTGCAGCCATAAATTATTCCTCTTTCGTAGCCCACAATGCCGCCCGTATTATAGCCCAGATGAAGCGCACCGGTTTCGCCGCTGTTCCGGCAGTTACGGATTATTCCTGATGAAGCACCCGCGATACCACCTGTATAATTAATCCTGTCATCATAAACCAGCTTTTCTTTCAGGTTGTCATCAAAGATATCTATTTCATCAGGATTGAGTTTTTCAAGATTTTTGGTTCCCTCGTCGTCGCTCTCCTTATTCCTGAAAGGAGCAAGATTAGCCTCATCCTGCTGGACATGGTTGACGGAAGCAGTATTTTCGGAATTGTCTATAACACCCTCGTTAAAGCCGACAAGCCCGCCGGTACGTCTTTTGGCGAGAATTACAGCCCTGTTCTCGCATCCCGTAATCTGGCCGGACTCTTCATTGTGTCCTGCGATTCCGCCTGCCGACTCCTTTGCGAGAAGACTTCCCTCGAAAACGCAGTTCTTTATGAAGCCGGAGTTTTCCCCGACTATTCCGCCTATATTTTTCGCGTTCCCCTCCGGCGCGAGCCTTCCTTTAAGAATTAAATTTTCAACCGTCCCGCTTTGGGATAGCTTTTTTATAAAGCCCGTTTCGGAGGCTGCTCCGTAAAATTCAAAGCCTGTAATCCTGTGCCCGTTTCCATCAAAATTTCCGGCTATTACAGCTATGGGACTGAAATCCTTTCCGGTAAGGTCTATGTCTGCGGTCAGAATAATATTTTTCCCTTTTGTATATTCATCCGACACAGCCAGTTTTGAAAAATCAGCCAGTTCTTCTGCTGTCCCGATTTCGATATCCGCTTTTCCGACAGCGTTTTCCGAAATTTCCGCTGCCTGAACCGTAAATGCCGAGAACAGGATTGAAAGAGACAGACCCACACTGAAACAGGTCTTGTAATATTTATTAAAGATTATCATTTACTGCCTCACTCGCCTTACCCGACTCTAAAGTAAAATTCATATCTCCGTTGACAGTACCCACGATTTCAGCATCGATATATCCGGAAAAATAGCCTTTAATATGCCCGTCAACTACCATCGTGCTTCCTTTCTTTCTCATGCTTTCTCCGCTTTCAAGCTGACTCTTGATCGCAAATGCCGTCCTGTCAAAAATGCCGTCCGCGATAACGAGTATCTGCGGCAGAATCAGCATTACAAGAATTATCGAGATAAACGTTCCCCTGCCCAGCGCAACTCCGATAGCCGCAATAACCGCATTACTCGTGCAGTATCCAACTGCAAAACCGCAGGCCGTAAGGATGGTTCCGGAAGTTACGATAGTCGCAAAGGACTGGTTCAGACTCATAACAATTGCTTCTTTTTTAGTCGCACATTCCTTCCTCAGTATCATGTATCTGTTAGTTATAACTATCGCATAGTCAACCGTCGCGCCCATCTGTATCGAGCTTACGATAAGATAGCCTAAAAAATACATAGGAACCTTCGTAATATAGGGAATTGCAAAATTTATCCAGATACTTCCCTGTATCGTAAGGAGCAGAATGAGCGGCACGCTGCCCGACTGGAAGGTAAAAAGAAGTATGACTCCGACGAAGAAAGCCGTCAGTGCGGAAATAAGTGTATTATCCTGACTGAAGGAAGCCGAAAGGTCCTGATTGCTCGTAGGATCACCCACAACATATATCCTGTTTGTGTAATAGCCCTGTACCATTTCCCTGACTTCGTTTATATGCTCGAAGGTCTCTGTTCCTTCAACCTCACCCTTCATGGTAAAGATAAGTCTGGCATATTTTTCACTCTCCAGCTGTTCCCTCGCATCATCAACCTTTTCTTTGATATCATCGAGATCCTCAGACTGGTCTGCGCTTAGATTTATGGCATTTTTTTCCTTCTGCTCATAAATATAATCGATCATGTCAAGCACCGACACCCTGTACTCGTCAATTCCGTCGATAAACGCCCCGTAAGCTTCCTTCTCCTTAGCGTATGCCGCATAAAGAAGCTTCGTAAGTCCCGTATCGACATCGACCACTTCCGCAAGCTCCCTTGGGTTCAGCTCATCTGTCAGAACGTACTCGTTATTATCCCCTACATCTACATTCGCAAGAGCCGTTACATCCCCGACGTAGTCTTTTGCCGTAAGATTTTCAATGATCGCCTTTTCCTTTTCGTAATCTCCCTTCGGCACGATTATCGCCATCTGGCTTCCGGTATCAAAGGTCTCGTCAATCCTGTTCTTTGCCCTGACATAGTCCGTCATTCTCGCGCATTTTGCCGAATATTTATCAAAAATATAGGGGCAGAGGTTTGAAAAATAGATGGCAAATACAAGGGTTACGATAAATATGACCGGTATTACGAATCTTGTGCTGTAGATAAAGTTCCCCCAGTGATTTATCGTAGGAACGAAGCTCCTGTGTCTTGTCTTTTCTATAGCATTTTTGCACATCATGATGAGACAGGGCATAAAGAGGAATACTGTGAGCATCGAAAAAACTATGGACTTGCAAAGCACCAGTCCTAAGTCACGTCCTATCTGGAAATGCATGAACACAAGTGCCAGAAGTCCTGCCATCGTGGTAAGAGAGCTCGACGATATCTCGACTATCGCCTTTGATAGAGCCTGTATCATCGACTCTCTCGAATCCTGTCCCTTGCCCTTTTCCTCTAAGTATCTGTGGAAAAGAATTATGGCATAATCAATTGCCAGTCCCAGCTGCAAAACGATATCCACCGCATTTGATATAAAGGATATTGTACCGAAAACATAATTCGTACCCTTATTCAATATCGCCGCCATTATGAAGGTAATGATAAATATCGGTATCTCCGCGTAGGTTTCAGAGGTAAAGAGAAGTACAAGAACTATAACCACCGAAACTATCCCGAGTATAAATCTGATGTCTTTTTTAAGCTCTGCCGACTCATCAAGGTCAACCGTCGTATAGACATAACTGTCATAATCCTTTACATATTCCCTGACATCTGCGATAGCCTGCTGGGTTATCTCCGCATCTTTCTCATCGTCAAACATTATCGTGATAAGGGCAGCGGAATCCTTATAATAATCCTCAAGCTCTTCCTCGTTGTAATCCTTATCCTCCGGGTCATAAAACTTTACGGTATCCACGCCGCCTATACCGGCTATCCCGTCGGCAACCATTTTCGCTCTGTCATAGGTTATGTTGGCAAGCAGTATCTTTGCAGTTCCGAAGGTTTTGAATTCCTCATCCATCAGATCCACGCCGATTCTGGTCTCAGTAGTAGATGGCAGATACTTTGCCACGTCATTTTCAACCTGCACCCTGCCCATGGATACAATACAGTAAATTGCCGTCACGATAAAAAGCAGGAAAAATCCCGGTCTTTTGTCAACAATTAACTCTGCGATCTTATACATTTTGTTGTCTTTATTTGAATCCATCTTAAAAAATCCATTTCCTTCTGATTATATAAATCTCGCTTGCATCAGCTATATCCGCAACCATGTAATTACCATCCCGTCGTGTTTCCTTCACTATTGCCCTTCCATTTTCCAAGACCGCAATAATATCCCGTTTGTCCTTATCAAGTATGCGTATAAGCCGGTCAGACGAAATAGTTCCGTAAGCCGAATTTACACTAAGCGATATCTTCGATACAAGTCTGTAATCTTCAAGACCTTCAGGAATTTCCGCATCCTCTTCCACCTTTACATTAAGGCTGGAATCAGGATAAAAAACTCCTTCGAGAAGATAATCCCTATAGCTCACGCTTGTCGAAATGCTGCTGATAAACGGTTCATACATTGCCTCAACAAGCATATTTTCCCTTATCCGGTCAAAATCAGTGCGCGACCAGAAAGCAAGCTGGTTTTCTTTTTTCGGAAGCTCCGGAATTTCCGACTCATCAAGAGACGAATTATAGCTTGTTGTAAGCCTTTTTATTACAGTTCCTTCATATACAAAGGTAACTGTCAGCTTCTTAAAGTCCTCCGGCAGTTCATTTTCGGAAACCATTTCCTCATAGCTTTTTTTCCTTGCTTCTTCATCATTTGAACTTCCGTTTATTCCGCTTCCGCTGTCGCTTACAAATTCATTTCCCGATACGATTCCGTCCTTTTCCAGACTTCCCGCTATGGCTCCACTGTGTTCCCTGTCTTCCGGAACCTTAGAAATCGCCCTGTTATTTATAAGGTTCTTTCCCTTTCCTGCGATTCCTCCAATCTCAGCATCCGCGCTTACCGAGGTCACCGCATAACAGTTTCTTATGGTAAAGGAACTGCTGCCTGCTATTCCTCCGACGTAATCTCCCTCTTCCGAAAAAAGGTTCCCATAATTTCCGCATTCGATGACGGCTCCGCTTGAAGCCTTACCTACGATTCCGCCGCTATAATTCCTGCTTGCAATTATATCTGCATGATTTTCGGAATCTAAAATTGTCGCCTTCTCAATAGACTTATATTTAAGGCTCGGCGTACCCTCCGATACTATCTCACTCTCGGAATCGGTCTCGTTCCAGTAATCAATGCTTCCGGCAATCCCTCCGGTATTTATATTTCCATAGACATTTGCCTTATTTGCACATTTATGGATAAGTCCGGAGGATACTGTTTCATCTGTGTCATCAGATAAGTCCTCAAAAATATCTTCTGTATCTTCTTTTTCCTTAAGCTCCTCTATTACTGCCTTCGCCTCGTCAAAGCTGTCCGTCACCGCATCATTCAGTTCCCTGTTTAGTTTGGATATCTCATCCGTCTTATTCCGCACAAGCTTATCGGAAGACTTAAGCCCCTCGTTCAGAAGGTCCATTTCCGAAGCAAGATTTTCAACTCTTTGATTTATATCATCACTCGTATTCCTCATATCGGCTTTATAGCTGTCTGCCGTACTTCTTCCAAAATCATCAAGCTCGTTCAGTTCATCCCGAAGCTCTTCAAGGCTGTCTATAAGCTTTTTGCTTTTCTTCGAGAGCTTATTTCCGGCACCTTTGATTTCATTTATTCTCTTATCAAGAAGGCTTCCCAGCTTCTTTGCCCTCGATGCAAGATTAAGGAGATTTTCGGAAATATCAGGATAAGACCTGTTCCTTATCGCTTCAATAAATGCCCTTATAAGATTTGCAATGCTCTGCGCCTCTTCCTTTGCGCTTTTTCCCTCATAGTCCGAAAAAGCAAGGGTAAAGTCCCCATCCATATCATCAGCAGTCGAGCGTATCTTATCAAGTCTGCCCTCCAGCTCTCCTTCAAGAATATCGTCCTTAGCCCTGTAATACGCCTTATTCTCGCTTATCCTGTATCGTAGGGAATCAACCTCAGCCCTTATGACATCTATATTCAGCTGAGTTTTGTCATCCTCCTTCTGCACAAGTCCGTTCATTTCATCAATAAGAGCATTCAGCTCATCCGCCTTCTCTTCCGCCGTATCGAAGGAATCCTCTTCATAAA
The DNA here is from genome assembly GCA_905236275.1 of uncultured Lachnospiraceae bacterium. GTDB lineage: Bacteria > Bacillota > Clostridia > Lachnospirales > Lachnospiraceae > NK4A144. The sequence goes on from CAJOPI010000155.1 coordinate 5,842, forward strand.
CATGTCTGCCATAGGGCTCAAAAAGTCCTGCAATGCCACCGGTATTCTTTCTGCCCGACACCTCTGCATAATTCGTGCAGCTTCCTATGTAGCCCTTGCTGTAGCCGGCAATTCCGCCGGTAAGATATCCCAAAGAATCATAGCCGACTTCCCCGTAATTTTTTGAGTTCCCTATAATTCCCGTATTTACTCCGGCAATTCCGCCGGTCATCAGTACCCGAAAGTCCTTCTTTGAAAAATCAAGTCTGAACTCCTCAGCATCGCTGCTTAAAAGCTCATGCGCCGATTCAGAGCTAACATTTATTTTCCCGTAATTTAGCGAGTCGGATATGGTTCCCTCACTGAAACCTGCAATCCCCCCCGTCCGCCTCTGTGAAAGGATGACCGCCCGATTCTTACAGTCTATGATATTTCCCGATGCTGTCAGATGACCGGCAATTCCGCCGCTCGTTCTGTAAGAAATAATCTTCCCCTCAAAGGACACAGAGCTTATCGTGCCGGAATTTTCACCGGCTATTCCGCCTATATTCTCGGTTTTCCTGCCTGCATAGATATCTGCCGAAACCGTAAGGTTCTTTACGATTCCGCTCTCTGTCACTTTTCTTATAAAACCGTTTTCCGACTTTTCGGCTTCTATCTTTATTCCTTTTATAATATGACCGTTCCCGTCAAAAGAGCCTGCCATGAGGGATATCGGAAGATATTCTTTTCCTCTGAAATCAAGATCATTTGTAAGCACAAAGCTTTTTCCCCTGCTATAGGCTTCATCGACGCTCTTTTTTGCAAATTCCATGAAATCCGCTTCGTCAGATATCCTTATCGTGCTGTCATCCGCCGGATTTTCAAGCGCAGAAACCTCTACCCTGCAATTAACCATCATAACCGCAAGGCAGAGTAATAATGCTGTTAATTTAATCCTTTCCTTAACTGATTTTCTCATATTGTACTATTTTCTACACAATGTCTATTTATAAACTTATATTCATTAATCAACATAATGTTGATTTTTTTCTTAATAAGCATTATAATCATATTTGTAAAGAAAATCAATAGCAAATGGAGACAGTTTATGAAGAACGAGCATCTTGACAGGCGAACAAAGAAAACCCGCAAGCTTTTATTGGACGGTCTTGTTAAACTTATGCTGGAACATGATATAAATGAAATAACTGTAAAAGATCTGACCGAGGCAATTGATATAAACAGAAGCACCTTTTATATCCACTACAAGGATATTTATGACCTCTTAAATTCCATAGAGGCTGAGCTTTTGGAGGAGTTCGACGAGCTCCTTTCCTGCAATATGGATACGGCAGAGGACGTTCATACGCAGATTCTCCCTGTTCTCAAAGCCCTTTATCACAGGCTCTATGAACACAAGGAACTCGTAAGCGCCTTTCTTGGTCCTCATGGCGATGTTTCCTTTATCAACAGCCTGCAGGAGCTTCTGAGTTCTAAAATCACAGGCTGGTGGACGAATGACTCTCCCGATGCAGGTCTTTCGCCCTTTTACTCTGCTTTCTGTTTCAGCGGATGCATCGGGATAATCAAAGAATGGACAAAAAGCGGTTACCGCAAGCAGCCCGACGAAATGGCTGACATTACCGCAAAGCTTCTGATAAACGGAATCTGATTAAGAAATTTCAATCCAAATCCCTGCCTGCGATATAATCGCAGGCCTGTTTCATGGTATTTTTTGCGGCAATCGTCATATACTGGATATGATAATCATGATACATACCTTCATATATGAAGTGCCTGATTTTACCCTCACCCTTGATAACTTTTTTCAGAAATTCTCTCATATCCGGATAAAGCACTTCCTCGCTTCCCGAAAACATAAGGATTTCCGGAAGTAAGCCTACATCGGTATCCATCGGATCAACAACGATACCGTCGGCAGTATTTCTCCAGATTTCCACAGGGATTTTGACCGAATCAAGTATTAAAAGAGGATCGCGCTCCGCATAATCCGCTGCCTCATGGCTGTTTTTTCTCAAGCTGCAGGCAGGTGAATATACAATTATTCCTCCCGGACGCGGAAGCCCTTTAGCTGCAAAATACTGCGGCAGGGTAAGCGCGATGCTTCCGCCTGACGAATCCCCCGAAAGGATAACATTCTCCGCTTTTGCAGTTTCAAGAATTTTCCCGTAGGCTTCCTCAGCCATTTCGTAAGTCATCCGGCCTTCATAGGTCGGAACCTTGGGATATGCGAGCATTGTAACTTTTATACCTGCTCTTTTTGACAGGCTTTCCAAAAAACGCAGATGATATTTTGTAGCTTCCTGAAAAAATGCTCCGCCGCAAAAATAAATGATATGCTTATCTGCCTTTTTCTTCTCCGGATGAAAGGTATAGCAGTAAAAATCCCCTGCCTTATAAGAAGTTACCTTACCTTCAATGCCTTCCCTGTCAAGCCTGTAGGGCTCCTGGCTGCCTTTAAGCGTCTCCAGACGCTTTTTCATCTCTTCTTTTCCGATATGCATTCCATCCTGATGCATATAAAGCTTAATTGCAGGCGCAATCAGAGCATCCTTTCCCGCGATAGGTATTCTTTTGATATGATTTCCCAACATGTTATTCTCCCCCTTGTTATACTATTTTATCATATTTTCCCCTTTTTCTTACAAATATAGCCTTATGTTCTTAATTTTGTTATAATCAGATTGACACTTTAACGCAATAATGTTATAAATATAAAAACCTATATCTACGATAGGTGTTTGTATTTTAACAGGAGGAAAAAGTATATGAAAAACGAGTTTGTAAAGAAAATTTTAACCCTCACTATTGCCGCGTCAGTTTCAGTTACGGCCATGACAGGCTGCGGAGGCTCAGGCGGACAGTCTTCCGAAACAGCTCAGCCGTCAACTTCCGCTGCCGAAGCTGCTTCTTCTGAAGCTCCTGCTTCCGAAACTGCCGAAAGCGAAGCAGCTTCTCCTTCCGAGACGGCAGCAGCTGCTACCGAAGCAAACGCAGTTGCCATCGATAAAGAAGCTTTTGACGCGCTTATAGCTTCCGGTCCCATTGCAGACGACGAAGATATCGAAGACAGCGAATGGGCTTCAGCAGTTAAAAAGTCCGGCAAACTCAGAGTCGGTGCGGTTCTCACCTCATTCCTTTTCAGCCAGTTAGATGAGACTGACAACGGCGTAAGAGGTTTTGACGCAGGACTCTACGAACTTCTCACAAGATACATTTTAGGCGATGAGTCAAAATATGAAATAACACAGGTTGATTCAAGCACACGTGAGTCGGTTCTCCAGAACAATCAGGTTGATGCGGTTTTCGCAACCTATTCCATAACCGATGCCCGCGAAGAAGTTATCTCCTTTGCAGGTCCTTATTACACCTCACAGCAGGCTATTCTTGTAAAGAAGGGCAACAGCGAAATCACAGGTGTTGACTCCCTCGCAGGAAAGACAGTTGCCACACAGTCAGGCTCCACCGGTCCGGACATCCTTGCAGAGTTCGCTCCCAAGGCTGAAATACAGGAGTTCGAAACCGATCAGGAAGCCCGCGCAGCAGTTGAGCAGGGACGTGTTGATGCCTATGTAACCGACTATACTCTGCTTCTTAGCTCCATCGTTAAAAATCCTGATGCTTACGAGATAGCAGGGGATGTATTCGGTCCCGAAGACAATTACGGCATAGGTCTTCCTCTCGACTCCGACGGTGTTGA
>CAJOPI010000156.1 GCA_905236275.1 uncultured Lachnospiraceae bacterium
AAACATCCAGTCCCGGCGTGGTTGCAAGAAGGGTTCCGGCCTTTGCAAAATTCAGCCTTGCAAAGGCCTTGTTCCCCGAGCCTATAAACTCGCATTTTACATGCTTATAATTTTCCTTCAAACCCGGGTCTTCCTCGGCAGCAGTCCAATATACCAGATCTATTCCACGCCTTTCAAACTCATCACAGACAGGCTTGAAAATCGTCCAATACCACTTATTATCGCTGAAAATAAGATAAGGTATTTTTTTCGAATCTGCTGCTGCCGCTTTTCCTCCGCTAAGGATGAATTTAATCTTAACAATCGCCTTTTCGGCAAAAAATACTGCCGCCGCCGCAACACCTATGATGACCGAAAAGAGCATACTGCCCGTTCCGGGATCTATATATAGTAAAATTCCATCGTTCATCTTTACTCTGCCGCCTTATCACCCTGACTTAAATATGTCCAGTTACTGCTATCAAAAATATTATCATGTACCGAATACCATGCTCCATCGCTGGTGTCGAAGGTCTTGCCGTTATTCTCCCTTACGGAATGAATATGCGCAGTCGTGACGATCTGGTCATGAGCCACCTTCTCATCACTGCTTATGGTTTTCCCGGTATATGGATTGGTCATATCCTCGATAAGCCCCGTCATTGCCATAGTCGGCACATCCGCATTCGTCATGAAGCTGTCATCGGTTTCACTCTCGTTATCCGCAAAATCCTTGAAAAGCAGGAGCGGATTAACAGCCTGAACGTCGAGTCCGTCATCCATTATCATGTAGTCAAACTGTCCCAGCTCATAGCCATGGTCGGAAACAATGATTATCCTTGTATTGTCATAGACACCTTCTTCCCTTAAATAGTCAAACCACTCTCCAAGTCTCATAAAGGATGCCATGTTTACATGATAATGATAAGGTGTCGGATCATCAAACACTTTTGCAGTCACGCCATCAATAGTATAGAGTGAACTGTCAACATAAGCTCCGTTGTTGACATCCCGCTTCGGTGTATAATCCGGAAGCTGAAGCTCTACGGGATTGTGCGGTGTGGAGTTCTGCATCATGAGGAACTGGTTCTTGGAATCATCCGTAATAGTTGTTTCCTCTTTCAAACCTGCCAGTACCGAATAGCGTTTCAGGAACTTTTTGGTAATATTCGTCTCCTCTAATGAAAAATAATCTCCCTTGTCATATACAGCCGGCTGTAAAAGACGCGGCATAACGCGGTAAAGACTGTAGAAAAAGAAATTCCTGTTGCGCAGGGTATGAGGGAAGTAGGATGCTTTCGCCTCATCCGAAAGGAGGGCAAAATAATCACCATCCTCTGTGTTCAGTGCCTTTATCCCTTCCATACCGTCGTAAATGGAAACATCCGGATGCGTCTTGTAGCCTGCATCCGGCGGATCTGTCACCGTAACATTATAGCCGTTTTCCGAGAAAAGCTTTGGCATAACCTTCAGTGCCTCGTTTGTCTTGTCAACAAGAAGCTCGCCGTCACGCTTATTCATCTCGGTAGGTGTATATTCATAGCCGCCAAAGATTGCCGGTGCACCATAGTTTGTGTGCTCACCGAAGGATAAGGTATTCGGATAATAGGTAAAGCCCGCAAACTGTTCCTTAAGCTCTGCACTTTCATTAAACATATAAGGAACATAACCGCTTATCGCCCTGTCAAGCATAAGGACGATAACATTTTTTCCCGTTCTGGAAAGAGTGATAAAAGGCTGCGGATTTGCTTTTTCTTCCTTTGCCTCCTTCACCTCATCGGAAGCTGCCAGCTCAGAATTTACCTGTACGACATTATATCCGGTAAATACTATCGAGCCCAGTAAAAGCGCAATATATACCTTCTCAATAACCTTCGAAAACTTATGGTAAAGAGCAGCCGCCAAAAGTGCCACCAGCAGCAGCACAAGAAGATTTACCGCAATCTCCGCAGCAGTGAAGCTCGGAAGCCTGTCAAAGATAAGCTCTATGGATACGCTTCCAAAATTCCGGTTAAAGCACATATAGTTTACTACAGCACATATCGAGATGACATAAAGGACAAGGTTATACACACGCCTTCCCTTTTCATCCGCAAAACCGTAAAGTATGGCTCCGCCCCACACCATGAAAAATCCCGCACATATGGACAGGTCAGTCAGCATATAAGAAAGCGGATTCACATAATCAATCCTGTCTACAAACTCAATCGGTGAAGCCGCGATAACCGAGATAGGAATAATCGCGCCCATAAATACCGTAAGAAAAGCTCCTGTGATAAGAGCCATCTTCGAAGAAGGTCTTTCGGGGAAAAATTTCTTTATCCTCTGAACAAAGGCTCCTCCGCCATCCACCAGCTTCGGATGCTCGATCATGATCCTCGGGATATTGCAGGCAATAAATGCAATTATCATAAGGACGTTTCTTGTAACCGAATAAAGAAGACCTTTTTCTGCCAGTACGATAAATATCACCAATGAAGCAAATGAAAGCAGGTAAGCAAGCACCTTTTTCGGATTCGGGACAAGCTTCATGAATATATTCTTGCAGAGCGAGAAAAGGTTATTCAGCGTCCAGTAAAAAACAAGTCCTGACGGACAATGGTAAAGGAATACAAGGAAAAAGAGTGCAAGCAGGTAAAGCTGCGCCTTGTCCTTCAGCCTGAATCCTCTTGTATATATATAGCCCGATACAAAATTTATAGCTGTCATTAATATAGGAAGAAGATTTAAGGTCAGTCCTCCTATATGAATGAGCTGGTCAGGCATTCCAAGGTCTTTAAATATAAAGAAGGAAGCTCCGCTCAAAAGACTCAGATTCGAAAGATACCTGTAAGCCGCCGTAAAGAAAGGTATCTGCAAAAGAAGCGGCAGCGAGCCCCTGAATACCATCATCGGCGAGTAATTCTGCTGTCTGTAATAGGTCTGCAGAATCATGAAACGTTCGTCACCCTTAAATGACTTCCTTATATGCTTTATATAAGGCGCCATCTTCTTCTGAATATTTCTCTCCTCGTCCTGTATGGCATCCGCCCGCCTGTAAAGCGGAAAAGAAAGAAGATTAACTCCGAGGCTGACACCGATTATCGCCAGTCCGGGGTTCGAAAAAGCCTTGTAGCCTATCGAAAAAATGAGCTCCATGACGAGCACCAGCGGCATTATAATAATATTATATAAAATGGAAAGCATTCCCCTGCTCCTTCGCAATCTGTACTAAGAAACTGTTCATAAATAAATTCAACAATTGTACATTATACAATAATTATTTTTTTACGACAAGTAGGCTTGTGGTTTCCCCATAAAAACTAAAGGCTCTTATGAGTTATCATCATAAGAGCCAATTATTTTATCATTGTTTCATCTCTGTAATAATGGTAAAATATAATCAACCTAAGGAACTGTAGATAAATAACTTATGCACACTTGCTTGTATAAACTTCCACTTGCTGCGTTATCGTCAATCAGCGTAGCTCGCTA
>CAJOPI010000157.1 GCA_905236275.1 uncultured Lachnospiraceae bacterium
CCACGAAAACACGAATATTGGGTGGGATTGTGGGAGCACGAAGTGCGGAACAATCCCTGACATCACTTTTGACCCTGATATCATATAAAACGCGGTTGGAATTTTCCGAAGAAGATAAATCTTATATATGGAAAATAAGGAGATTAAAATAATGGCAGTAAACGATTCAATTCATATAGATCCCGATGCGTTAGAGGAGATAGCAGGACAGTTCGCAGCATTAAGCCGGGAGTTTGATGACGATACTAACAAGGCAAGGAACCTTGTAAATGAGCTTACGTCAGAATGGACCGGCAGAGCAAGCGAGGCATTTGCAAATGAGTTTGCAGATCTTGAGCCCAATCTCTTAAGGGTTGGTGAGCTCATGGAGCAGATCAGCCGGCAGCTTAAAGGTGTTGTTTCTGCATTCAGGGAAGGCGACGACAGTATCGCAAACCGGATTCATGTATAAGGGGTTCATCATGCAAAAAATACAGAATTTAGATGCAGTTGCATCAAAGCATGCCGGTGCAATAGAAAATGCAGCCGGTTCGCTCATGTGTGGGGAGATCACTCCGGATACCATGTCCAATATAACTGCTAAATCAAAGTGCATTGAGGCATTTAATAAAAGCCGCGACGAGAGGGAAAATTATAAAAAACTTATGAGAGAGGACAGCAGCAATATTCTTACAGCTTCTGCCAAATATAATGAACTTGATGAAAATGTAAGAAATGGAATCGGCTTATTTTGAATGCAGAGTGGACTTCTTCGAATAATGATTTTACTGTCGTGTATAAAGTTAGCATAGGTGACGCTTTATCTGTTTAAGGAATGAAATCAGGTGGAGCGTCACTTTTTGCGCAAATAGTTAGCGAAGACTAACAATTTGTTAAATATTTATTAAAAAATCTTGCATAAACAATAGGTATGGGTTATAATTTCAAATGTTCTAAAAAAAATACAACATTGCAGGAGATATTATATGGTTTGATTCCGCAAGCTGCCGGAGGGGTGTGGAATCAGTCAGCAGTGGAAATATGAATAAAAGGAAGATAGTTATTTGCCTTATTGTTTTGTTGGTGATGATGGCTTTCGCGACTGCGGGGTTATGCTTTCTGGATAGCGCATCGGCAAAGTCTGATATAGCTAAGGCAACAAGCAGGGCTGCGGGGATTGCGGTTGTTAATTTTGATGAAGGCGTGGAAAATTCCGATGGAAAGCAGATATTTTTTGCAAAATCCATTATAGATTTTCCGAATGAAAGCTTTTTTTACACAACATATGACGATGCTACAAATGGTCTTGAAAACGGTAAATATGCAGGAATGATCATTGTTCCCGCAACATTTTCGAAAAATGTTGAGTCGTTAAACAATGTTCTTGAGAAGTCAGATATTAAATACTATATAAGTAACAAAATCAGTGACAGGAAAAAGACTGAGACACTGGAGGACATACGTGATTTTGGGCAGAATCTTGAGCAGGATATCAGCTATATGTATATAAACGATATCATGACAGAGTTCCATGCTGCACAGGATGACAGTAAGAAGGTAATGAAAAATGACCTTGCCGATAAGGAGGCAATAGACTCGATCAACGGTGAGGGGCTCGTTGCGATGGTTGAAATTCCCGACCTGACGGTATCGTCAAACAGGGGAGAAATGTTTGACGGAAGTGCATACAGTGAGGAGAATAAGAACCTCGCAATGGCAATAAGCGACGAGTACAGCAATGACCTTGAGAAGACAAATGACAATATAGAAAAGGCAGAGGGATATTTTGATACATTCATCAGTGTTCTGGACGAAGCAGTAAAGAGAATAAGAGATAAGTCTGATATTGCGGGCGATGCGCTGAGTAGTGGAGTACAAAAAGTTTATGAAAAGCTTCATGAAATGATAGACAGCAGTAACAATAATGTGGAAGGAATCAAAGACGACCTTAAAACAATGTCTGAAAACAGTAAGATTATGACGGAGAACTATGATCTTTCGGTTCGGAAATATAATCGTGAGCTTAAAGACAATGCTTTTGAAAATGTTGGGAAAGCAGCGGAAGACATGTTGAGTTTTGAGGCGGACAGAGATCATGTCAGAATCTATGTTGACGGCTATGAGGATAGTGGAATCGAGATTACACGAAGCGAAAATGAACTTGTTATAACAGGAAGTCCTGAGAAATTAAACGATAGTATTTCAATAAATGTTGTAAATAAATTTGATTATGATAGATTCAGTTTTAATGGGGTTGTTTATCACAGGGTTTCTGAAAATGAGATTGTTCCCATAGAAGTTTATGAAAATGGAGTATACAGGAATCTTACTTTCAGGGATGTAATAAGTGATACGACCCTGATTGATAAGATGACCGTCTCAGCAAATGATATCCACTATCCGGAAGAAGACGACCTAAAGGCGGGTATGTTAAAAAATGTGATCATTCCTATTGAAAAAAGAGTTGAAAAGTGGAATGGGCAGGTTGAAGACAGTAATAAAGATATCGATGAAGGTCGTCACAATATGACAGAGAAGATCGATGATCTTGAATGGAATGACGATGAAGAAAGCCTCTTTGATAAAGTAAACAGAATAAATAATAATCTCTCAAATTTTGAAGAGGGTGTAAACATAAGCAATAAGGGATTTATGGACTATGCTGATGGCGTAGCTGA
>CAJOPI010000158.1 GCA_905236275.1 uncultured Lachnospiraceae bacterium
ACGCAACACGAACTCGAAGTAGAGGATAAACTGAAGAGCTGGATGAACAACACGCCGGTATATCTTCAGTTGCAATGGTTCGATACAATAGAGGAAGTAAAGATATCCTCTGAGTTACGCTCTAAGCGCTGGAACACGGAAGTGACCGAAAGAGATCGTCTCTATCTCACTAAACTCGGCATGAATCCGTCATAATCGTTTTGAGTACATATTATCCAACTTTTAGGATATTATGTTTCGACGATCGGAAATGTCAATGAAGAGACGGTCAAAGAATATATCAAAAATCAGACTGAAGAATCCTACAAAGAATATAGGAATACTAAGTGAAGCCGCATTTTGCGGCTGTTGACCAGTAATGAGCTTTGCGACACCCGCCTTTAAGGCGGCGCAAGTATATGTCCCTTACAGGGGCGTTGTCAAACCACCACTTGAAGCGGTGGTCCTGACTGGAGGGTAGTTGCATGAATGAAAGGATGACTTGGGCTCAGATCCAGGAAAAGTTTCCCAGGCAATGGGTAGGACTAACAGATGTAGAATACGAAGAAAGCAACTCATCAACGATAAGGAGCGCAGTTGTGGCGATTACTGATAAAAGCAAAAGCGAACTGACGCTTGAACAAATAAAGAGTAATGGGTTGATTATTGCACGGTATACCGATCCGAACAGGTTATTTCAGTTAGGAGCATTAGGATGAAAAGTGAATTGTTTCTTGGCCTGGATAGTACAGCGGATCGACCGATAATTGAACTCAAAAATATGTCGAATATTCTTTCCTTGATTGATACAGGCGCCAGGTTTCCTGTTTGGACTTCTGATGTAAAATCGTTAGAAGCACTTGGAGGGAAGCTGTTCAAAAAGGGTGTATCTTATTCAGGAATAGGCGGTGATACGAAAGGTGATATTTATAGGATTCCCGGCTTTTCGATAAGCGATGGCATTCACTATCTTATCTATCCTGACTTGCCTGTAGTAACCAATTCGGATTTTGAAAATGCGCCATTTCAAATGATATTGAGCGCAACTATGTTCCACAATCTGGAATACACAATTAATGACAAGCATCATTCTTTTATCATTCGTGTTCCAGACGATGAGTCTGAAGTGAGGAACGCAATAGTGAATTTAGATGATGGCGATTTCCAGGTGCTGTTTACTTAAATTTTCAAGCAAGTATTAGGCGCATTATTTATCTATAGTTCCTCTCGGTTTTTAGACTTACAGACAATTGCATCAATTAGCCTTAACCTAATGGATAGCTGATATTTCTGATTTTCTTGGTAGTTGTTTTAGGGGATTATTCTGAACCATTCAGAGAAGTTATTTCGTTTCGGTTCCTTAAAATAGGTGTTCTGGAAATTAATCCGAAGAATGGGAAAATTTCGGATTTTGAGGCATTGGAGCAGCAGCATTTTCCATTTCTGGGGAGTGTGCTTCAATTAAGAGCTAATTCCCATCTTGATCAGGCATTTCTTTCCTTTGAACGCAAAACCATACTTCAGAATATTCTTCTCTGACACACCTTTGCTTATGAGATCCGCGGAGTAGCGTTGCTTTTCTATTTGACGAAGCGCATGATCGGCTGTGTCGGACAGATTGTTTTCCTTGTCATAGTCTTTATCATAGACCTTAAATTCCATGATAACCGCCTTATTATTTTTATCCTTTGGTTCCAGAACTACATCATATCTGCCGAACCCGCTTTCACGGTTGGACTTCAGCGTATAGTCCTTTACCCTGTCAACCAGGAGTCCAAGTACAAAGCCGTGATAGAATTTTTCCGGTTCTTCTTCGGAGGGTTTACTTCCCACATCGAAGTAGCTGAAGGTATTGAGCGCTACTTTATTCATGTAATGATTCATCGCGCGGGTGTCGCCCTGAAACATGGCTGATACAAATTCATGAAAGGAACTGTCCTGATTAAACCATCCCCTGATCATCTTATAAAACATCCTGCTCACTTCGTAATTGGTAAGGATCAGACTGTATGTAAGCTCCTCCTGCCTAATATCACCGGTTATTTTGTTGATCCTTAAATATCCGGAAGCTAACAGCAGGCTCCAGATAGATTCCTGATTTGTGTCCAGTTGGTCATAGACGATCTGTTCATCCAGTTTTGTCTCTACTGTTCCACCGTTTAAGAGCTTCTCAAAAGCCTCTTTGATATTTTTATCGCTTTTCTGGATAAGGTGTCCCACAAGCCCATTTTCACTGGTATTTGCCCAATAAGCTTCAAGAATTCCTTTTTCAAGAAAGTGTATGATTGACCAGGGATTATAGATATCCGTATAGGAACCAAAGGTAAAGCCATCATACCATTTTTTTATATCCTGCTTTGTTTCAGGCGCGTATCCCAGTTCATCAACTGCGTTAAAAACTTCTTCTTCTGTAAAGCCGAAGTCCGTCTCATATTTATTTGAAGAGGTGGTAACCACTTCCAGATTATTCAAATCAGAGAAGATGGACTCCTTGCTTACCCTCGTGATGCCCGTCATGATAGCGCGTTCCATGGATGGATTTGTCTTAAAGGTATTATTGAACATCGTTCGGATAAAGGAAGCCATTTCATTCCAGTATTCATGAAGGTAAGCCTCCTGGATCGGAGTATCATACTCATCAAGAAATATCAGCACCTTCTTTCCATAGTACTTTTCAAGCAGGGCGGACAATATATTGAGAGAATATTCCGCGTGTACATCGTCCATGTCTTCTCGGATACTTGTCAATGAGATTTTTTCATTTTCATCGAATCTTTCAAGGTCCTTCAGACACGGGTACGATGAAAAAAGCCTTACAATCTGAAGCTTGATCCCTTTTACGGCATCCTCATAGGTCCGTCCCTTCACGCCCGCGAAGGTCACAAATATAACAGGATAAGTTCCCTGAAGTTTTCTGAATTTTTCTTCCTTCCATATATTGAGTCCCTGGAAAAGTTCTCCCTTTCCCTCATATCTGTTCGAAAAAAAATAGTCCAGCATACTCATGGTAAGGGTTTTACCGAAACGGCGGGGGCGTGTAATCAGGGTAACCGCATCCTGATTATCCCACCAGCTTTTAATGAAGGAAGTCTTATCTACATAAAAACAATTATTTTCGATTAACTGAGCATAGTCCTGTATTCCGATCGAAATAGGTCCTGGCATATTGGATTCTCCTGATTTTCTATTACCCAAAGCATTTGTATTATCATGATTATAGCATGGCTCTATTCTCACTGCAAAAGGATTTAACCACATAGATAACTGATATATCTGCTGTCAGAAAGGCTGAAAATTAGATTAAAATTATTTTAGAAAAATGCCATAATTGGCAAAAATCTAAAATAGCATATTGATAATGGTATTGAAATATGATACATTTATTTTAGAAAAATGGAGATTGAGGCAAAAATCTAAAATAACGAGGGAGACATATGGAAATTAAGAGGGATTGGTATCTTGGACGGCTGATCAACCGGATGAATAACGGCATGATAAAGGTTATTACAGGGATCAGGCGATGCGGCAAAACCTATTTGATGTTTCATCTATTCTATGATTATCTGATCCAGTCGGGAGTACCGGAAAATAATATTATTACCGTGCCTTTAGATGACGCTGATTTTGCTGAATATACAGATCCTCAAAAGATGTACGGGTATATCAAAAGCAAAATGACCGATCCAGGGCAAAAATACTTTGTTTTTATTGATGAGGCGCAATATGCCATAACCAAAGAGGAGATGAAGAATCCGGATATTCCGATCAGGTTGTACGGCGTTTTAAATGGACTGATAAGGAAAGACAATGTAGATGTCTATGTGACCGGTAGTAATTCCAAATTCCTGTCTACTGATGTAATGACGGAATTTCGAGGCCGCGGTGATGAAATTCATATAGCTCCGTTGTCCTTTTCGGAGTTTGTTCCTGCCTTTGAAGGAAACAGGCTGGATGCATGGAGAGAATATACCTTGTATGGCGGAATGCCACACATTTTGTCAGAGAGGGATGATCAGTCCAAGAGCGAATACCTCAACAGGCTGAACAGGGAAATATATGTGCGGGACATACTGGAAAGATATGGGATTCGAAATGGAAACGGCATGGAAGAACTGATGAAAATCCTTTCATCCGTCATAGGAAGCTTAACAAATGCCCAGAAAATATCAGATACCTTTAAAAGTAATGGGATAAAGGGCATTACAATGCCTACGATAGCAAACTATCTTATTTATTTGCAGGAAAGCTTTGTAATTCAAAAGGCAGAGAGATATGATATAAAAGGACGAAAATATATAAACACACCGTCAAAATATTATTATTCCGATATTGGGCTTCGGAATGCGCTGCTGAATTTCAGACAGTATGAAGAAACACACATCATGGAGAATGTTATATATAATGAGCTGATATACAGAGGGTATAATGTGGATGTTGGCGTCGTTGAACTGCGGTCAGGGGATGGTAGCCGAAAGCAGTTGGAAGTTGATTTCATAGCGAATCAGGGAAATAAGAGATACTATATCCAATCAGCCTTTGCTTTGCCGGATCAGGAAAAGCTGGATCAGGAGCAGGCTTCACTTGTAAGAATATCAGACTCATTTAAGAAAATAATAGTTGTTCATTCCAATACGCCGGTATGGAGGAATGATCAGGGTATACTGATTATCAATCTGTATGATTTTCTTCTGAATGGGGAAAGCCTGGATCTTTGAGATTGCAGCCCCATCCTTAAAGACCTCATATTCGACGCTGTGAGATCCATCGGATTTGTCCGAAATGGCTCATATCACCACAAATGGCGTGTCATTTAAATAACAAGCCTGCGCAATTGCAGCACTTTCCATCTCACAGCATCATCCGCCGGAAAAGCATATAGGCCGGTATTTATTATCTTTGTACAGTTAAAATTGTTGATCAGCGTGTTTGCGCACATTCCGGCGTTCACTTTTCCGATGCCACACTGCACAATGACAATATCCTTCCCCTCTATCGTCCCCTCGCAGAACTCCATACCGGCAAATTCAGGAATCTTGAACTTCTGCCCAGCATTTGGCGTTTCCCAATGCAAGCCATATTTTTGAATCATCATTTAAGAGCAGGGTATCATCTGACCAATTATCATTCCCC
>CAJOPI010000159.1 GCA_905236275.1 uncultured Lachnospiraceae bacterium
CATGACATCGGACTTTGTGACTGTTGGAATCCCATTTAAAGTAAATGTAGGTTCAAATAAAACAGAAGCTGTCGTACTTCCCAGGATAAAGTCTCTTATAATGGGCTACTGCCCTTGTCTTATTTATAATATATACCGCAAATCCGCTAACGTCAAGCCTTTTAAGCAAGTTTTCAGTTTTTTGTATACATTTCTCTGCTATTCTGTCAGCAGCCGGTGCCCTGCTGAGTGGTGCCTTTTGGCATAACTAAGCGATTCCCGCGTATTTCCTTACCCAATCGTATTCTTCCTTAGTCAGGCAGTCCTTTAATGCAGCGCATACCTCGGTCTGATAAGCGATATAGTAGGAAAGTTCCCTCTCAGTCATAATGCTCCTGTCGATTCCCTTATCATCGATCGGAACCATGGTAAGGTTTTCAAATTCCATAAACTGACCGTCATCAGTATGAACGCCCTTTTTGACAAGCAGGATGTTTTCAGTCCTTATGCCAAACTTTCCTGCCTTGTAAACACCGGGTTCATCCGAAACCGCCATTCCTTCTTCCAGGACTGCCTCATTCTCTACAGCCTTCCATCTTATGTTCTGCGGACCTTCGTGAACATTGAGGATATATCCTATTCCGTGACCCGTACCGCATTTATAGTCCATTCCTTCATTCCACATACGTTCTCTTGCAATGATATCAAGATTGCGTCCCGTGCAGCCATAGAGGAATTTAACGTTCAGAAGATTCAGCATCGAGCAGGCCGTAAGGGTAAAGCATCTCTTTTCCTCTTCCGTAAGCTCTCCCATCACGATCGTTCTCGTAACGTCGGTAGTTCCGCCATTGTACTGTCCGCCGGAATCAACGAGAAGCATGTGCTCCGCCTTAATCTCCACAGGATTTTCATTTGAAGGTGCGTAATGCATCATTGCCGCATTTGCAGCATAGGCACTTATGGTTGTAAAGGAGAGATCCCTGAACTCGGGAATTTCCCTTCTGTATTCCTCAAGTCTGTCCGAAACCGACATTTCCGTCATGGAAACCCTGCCGGTATTGTCAAGGATTTCCTTAATGAATCGTGTAAGCTGAACGCTGTCCTTTAAGTAGATCTTCCTCATGTTGGCTTTTTCAGTCTCATTTTTCACAGCCTTCATGTCGGCGGTCGGATTTCTCATTTCGATGATCTCCGCTTTTTTCTTTATCCGCCTGTAGGAAACATAATTAACCTCGTTCGGATCGAGCAGCACGTCTCCCCTGCTGAAGTCTTCATTCTTAAGGAATTTATTTACCTCATCATAGTCCTTTATGAGTACCGATGCCTTATCCATAGCCGCCTTCAGTTCGTCCGTAACTGCCGCTTTCTGTATGAAAAGATATGCCGTTTCTAAAGTTATATAGGCGTAGCTCAT
Organism: uncultured Lachnospiraceae bacterium; assembly: GCA_905236275.1. Classification (GTDB taxonomy): domain Bacteria; phylum Bacillota; class Clostridia; order Lachnospirales; family Lachnospiraceae; genus NK4A144. The sequence goes on from CAJOPI010000159.1 coordinate 1,394, forward strand.
AAGTACCGGATTGAAGGTCACATCATTTCCCCTGATATTAAAAAGCCACATTATATCATCAACGGAACTGATAAAAGTGCTGTAAGCCCCTTCCTTCCCAAGCCTCTCACGAAGTCTTTTTATCTTGGATAAGGCACTTTCGCCTGTAAGGCTGTCGTCCAGAACCTCCGCACTGCTCAGTGGAAATGCGGGTCTTTCGAAAATATCTTCCGAAAGATCCTTTTTTATCTCCAGCTCAAAGCCCTTTCTCTTCGCGATTTTCCTGAATTTTTTACCCTTTGAGGCTGTGACCGTGCGTCCGTCAAAGGCAAAAATGTCACCTTCCCCAAGCTTTTCCTCTATGAATTCTTCTATTGTGGGGACTCCCTCTTCACCCATTCTGTAGAGGTCTATCCCGGTTCCCGAAAGCTCTTTTTCAGCCTGCACGAAGTAACGTCCATCGGTCCAAAGTCCCGCTTCCTCCTGCATGACAAGAAGACTTCCGTTCGAACCTGTAAAGCCGGAGAAGAATTCCCTCACCTTGAAATAATCACTGACATATTCTGAATTGTGGAAATCAGCAGTATTTATATAATACGCGCTGACTCCGTTTTTCTTCATAACTTTTCTAAGGCTTTCAAGCCTTTCCTTTACTGATGCTGTCTTCATAATTACGCCATCTCCTTCACAGGCTCATCTTTAGAATACAGGAACTTAAGAATTATGGGTGTTGCAACACTCGAAACAATGATAAGCAGGATAACCGCCGTAAAATAGACCGACGATATCATTCCTACCGCAAGTCCCTTCTGTGCAACGATAAGCGCCACCTCGCCACGGGTCATCATTCCTACGCCTATCTTCAGGGCATCCCCACCCTTATAGCCGATCGCCCTTGATACAAGACCGCATCCCACGATCTTTGCTACAAGTGCAACCACGACGAATCCCAGTGAGAACATCAAAAGCTCTACCGTAAGATTATCAAGCGTTGTCTTAAGTCCGATGCTTGCAAAGAAAATAGGACCAAAGAGCATATAAGAGTTGATATCCATCTTTTCTGCAATATAGTCGGAATCTTCAAGCGAACACATAATGATACCGGCAACATAAGCACCTGTGATATCCGCTATTCCGAAATAAACCTCCGCGAGATAAGCAAAGATAAAGCAGATTGCAAGACCAACGATAGGGATACGTCTTGTGTGGGGATATCTCTCATCAATCTTCTTCATTACTTTATAGAGGACAAATCCCACGATAAATGCAAATACAAAGAAAAGAACCGTACTGAGGATCACAGAGAACGGATTGGAATCCGGTGTCCTGAAGCCGATAACGAAGGTCAGTACGATAATACCGATAACGTCATCAATTATCGCGGCACTGAGGATCGTCGTTCCTACCTCTCCCTTCAGCTTACCGAGTTCACGTAGTGACTGAACCGTAATGCTTACGCTTGTGGCAGTCATGATAACGCCGATAAATACCGCGCTGTAAAATTCGCTGCTTCCTACGGGCGACATTCCGTAAAATCCCATGTAAAGGAGCGTTCCACCCACCAGTGGTACAAAAACTCCCGCACAGGCTATCATAAATGCCTTGACACCCGTTTTCATGAGGTCTTTGATATTCGTTTCAAGTCCGGCAGAGAACATGAGCAGTATTACGCCGATTTCTGCCATCTGCGAGATAAAATCCGTCAGACCGACTATACCCAAAACGCTCGGTCCGATAAGGAGACCCGCGATTATCTGTCCTACTACCTGCGGTGCCTTAAGCTTACGTGCTATAAGTCCGAAAAATTTAGATGTGATTACAATTATTGCCAAATCAAGCAAAATCTTATATGAATCCATTAAAAACCCTCCTACTCCTTTTTGTCAGCGTTTTCAAGTATACCACCTTTTAAGCTTTTTCCGTAATGACAGTTTTTAACAAAAAAAACACTGATTTAGAGCTATGAGGGTAAATATTACCATATTCATTTTATGATACGAAAAGTGTGCCTGTTATTATCCTCACGAGATAACAGATTATCAAGGCTGTAGCTGCCAGAACAGCCGTTATTTCGATAATTTTCCACGAAGGCTTTATGATATCAAAAAAATACAAAACTAAAAGAATCGCCGCCCCCAGAGCCATCGGCCATAAAGGATGATAATAGAATGCCCTCCGGATATTTCCCTTTACAAGTTCCCTGAACGCCCTCGTCATTCCGCATCCGGGACATGGTATCCCCGTAATAAACCTGAAAGGACATTTATAAAAGCCAAAAAAAGCCATCAGTCCAAGCAGAATAACAGCCCCGCCTATTATTAATTTCTCTTTCTTTTTACCCATACTGATAAACCAAAACCCCACTAATCTCTTAGTGGGGTTCAATCTCTAAAAATTATTTTGCATATAAGCCATCGATGAATACAACTTCTGTATCCTGACCGAATGAAGAACCATATACCTTTGTAAGGCAGATGATCCAGTCGATCAATGACCATACACCGCAGCCACCAATCGTAATAAGCTTAATGATACCAAGACCCACCTGAC
>CAJOPI010000160.1 GCA_905236275.1 uncultured Lachnospiraceae bacterium
GAACAGGCTGCAAATGAAGCGGCGGCACAGGCGGCAGCGGCACAGGCAGCGGCAGAAGCGCAGGCGGCGGCAGCGGCACAGGCAGCGGCGGCAGCACAGGCAGCAGCGGCGGCACAGCAGGCGGCAGAAGCGCAGGCAGGGCAGTAAATTTTATATAGGCAGGATGAAGTTTTTCGTCCTGTCTATTTTTACGAAAGGAGACACAGGAATGAGAATATTGGAAAATATTGAACCAAAGAAGGTTTTTCAGTTTTTTGAAGATCTGACAAAGATACCGAGGGGGTCGGGAAATGAGAAGGCAGTAAGTGATTATTGCGTAAAATTTGCAAAAGACCGGGGACTGGAAGTAAGACAGGACGAGCTTTACAATGTCATCATCAAATGTCCGGCAACAGAGGGCTATGAAGAGGTCGAGGGAGTGATTCTCCAGGGACATCTTGATATGGTCTGCGAAAAGGCAGAGGAGGTTCAGATTGATTTTGAGAAAGACCCTCTGAAAATAAAGATAGAAGACGATTTTGTAACTGCTGAAGGAACTACGCTCGGCGGGGATGACGGAATAGCTATAGCTTATGCTCTTGCAGTAATGGATTCGAAAGATATTCCGCATCCGGATATTGAGGCGGTATTTACAGTCGGGGAAGAAACAGGCATGGAAGGTGCAGACGGTATAGACCTTTCGGAATTAAAAAACCGCCGGCTCATAAATATTGATAACGAGGATGAGGGAATATTTTTAACTAGCTGTGCCGGAGGCTGCAGGGCGGACTGTACGCTTTTCTTCCACAGATATACCGCAAGCGGAATACGAATGAGATTGAAGCTTAAAGGTCTTACGGGCGGACATTCGGGAATGGAGATAATTCGCGGAGGTGCGAATGCCAATGTCATGATGGTCCGTATTGCCGATGCAGCGGTGAAGGCTTCGGGGGCACTGATGCTTTCCATGAAGGGCGGATCTAAGGACAATGCGATTCCGAGAGCGTCAGAAGCGGAGTTTATCGTAGCCGAAGAAAATATTGAGGCATTCCGGGCAGCGGCTGAGGAAGAAGCCGGAAAAATCGAGAGTGAGTACATCGTTCAGGACCCTTATATGACACTTGAAATATTCGAGGGAGAAAAGGAAACAAGAAGCAGTATAAATGAGATAGGTTTCAAGGCTATAGCAGGTCTGGTGCTTTCCATTCCGAACGGAGTTCAGGCTATGAGCGCGGATATCGAGGGGCTTGTGGAAACTTCCTTAAATCTTGGGATTATGGAGATTGACGGAAATGAGCTTAGGCTTCATTATGCAGTAAGATCCTCTGTCAACAGTGCGAAGGAATTCCTTGTTCGCAAGATAGAGCTCATTGCCAACTGCTTTAATGCTTCAGTAAAAATAAGCGGAAACTATCCGGCATGGGAATACAGGAAGGATTCGAGACTCAGGGAGGATATGGTCCGGATTTATAAGGAGCTGTTCGGCAATGAACCGAAGGTGGAGGCAATCCATGCAGGTGTTGAGTGCGGACTGATTTCGGAAAAGCTTGAAGGACTTGATGCGGTTTCCTTCGGTCCCCAGATGTACGGAGTACATACGGCAGAGGAAAAATTAAGCATTTCATCCACTGAAAGAAACTGGAGATTTCTCTGTGCGCTGCTTGCGTATAAATAAAAAGTTGATAAGTGAGAATAAGTGGGAATAAAAGAGATAATACTGTCAATAAAAGAGAATAACTACATTTTAGCGATTTGCGATAACGCCGACAAATTAGTATAGTATCTCTTGTAGTTAGCACTCGTGTTAAATGAGTGCCAACAAAAATTAGTAAAGAATTAAAGAAAGATAGATTAATTAAAGGAGGCATTAGAGATGCAGTTAAGACCGTTAGCAGACAGAGTAGTTCTTAAGCCTATCGAGGCAGAAGAGGTTACAGCATCGGGAATCGTTCTTCCCGGCAAAGAGAAGGAGAAGCCCCAGCAGGCTGAAATCCTTGAAGTTGGTCCCGGCGGTGTTGTAGACGGAAAAGAAATCAAGATGGAAGTAAGCAAGGGACAGAAGGTTATTTATTCCAAGTATGCAGGAACAGAGATCGAGCTTGATAACAAGGAAAAGGTTATCATCGTAAGACAGTCCGATATTCTTGCGGTTATCGAGTAAAGAGTCTTTTTGAAGAGGCTTAACTTATTATCAGAAAAACAGTCTGGAGGAAAATAAAATGGCAAAAGAAATTAAGTACGGCTCAGACGCAAGAGCTGCTTTAATGGCTGGTGTAGACAAGCTTGCAGATACAGTAAGCGTTACGATCGGACCTAAGGGAAGAAACGTAGTACTTGACAAGTCCTACGGCGCACCCCTTATCACAAATGACGGTGTTACGATCGCAAAGGAAATCGAGCTTGAAGATCCTTATGAGAACATGGGTGCACAGCTCGTTAAGGAAGTTGCTACAAAGACAAATGATGTAGCCGGTGATGGAACAACAACAGCTACAGTACTTGCGCAGGCAATGATTCATGAAGGAATGAAGAACCTTGAAGCAGGTGCTAACCCGATCATCCTTCGTAAAGGTATGAAGAAGGCATGCGCTACAGCAGTTGACTCAATCGTAAAGATGAGCTCAAAGGTTGAGAACAAGGATCACATCGCAAAGGTTGCTTCAATCTCTGCA
>CAJOPI010000161.1 GCA_905236275.1 uncultured Lachnospiraceae bacterium
AACTTTGTTAAGTATTTTAATAAAAACATTAGAAAGGTAAAATTATTAAAAAAAATGACGATAAAGTAATGAAGATGTTTATACAAGGAGGTAGAGGAAAGATGTTGGATATTCAATATCTGTTAGTGCTGCAGGAGCTTAGAAATTCTACCGGAGGGATTTTTGATGAGATTTTCAATTCCCTGTCAAAGTTTGCGGTGGATATCATGCCCTTTCTGCCGTTTGTTATTTTCTGGTGTTCGGATAAGAAGTGGGGCTATCGTTTTATCAGTACATGGGGGCTTGGCGAGCTCGTAAACGGTATCATAAAGCTGACTGTGTGCGCGTACCGTCCATGGATACGCTCAGACCTGATAGAACCTGCCGGCGATTCGAAGGTGGCGGCAACCGGATATTCATTCCCAAGCGGACATACGATGGTTGCAACGGTAACTTATGGTTCGGTGGTTGCCTGGCAGAAGGATAAAAGAAGATGGCTTGCGGTTCTTTGCGGTGTGCTTTTACTGCTGACGGGATTTTCGAGGAACTTTTTGGGAGTACATACACCACAGGATGTTCTGGTAGGAATGGCTGAGTCGGTTATCATCATACTGGTAGTCGGCAAGGTTCAGGAAAAAATAGACGGAAATGATAGGATGACTGACATTCTCACGATTATCGGAGCGGTAGTAGTAGTGCTTACGCTTGTATATATTACGGTAAAACCCTATCCTATGGACTATGTGGACGGAAAGCTGCTTGTTGACCCGCAGGCGATGATGAATGATACCTTTAAGGCCTGCGGAGCGTTCTTGGGATTTCTTATCGGCAGCTATCTTGACAGACATTATCTTAAATATGAAATTCCTACAGGGGCAGCAGAATTACCGATGCTCACCTGTGCCGGCGCAGCGATCATGTTTGGCTGGAAGGAATGGTTTGCACCTGCAACGCTCGAAGCGGCATTCGGAAGTCACTGGGGAAATCTGTTGGCTCGCGGAATAATGGTATTCTTTGCCATGACTGTCTGGCCTATGGTTATAAGAAAAAGCTGTACGGACGGAAAATAACTGAAAACAAAAGATAAGGGGCTGTCCCGTGCAGCCCCTTTGTTTTTGCTTTTGTTATTTTTAATTACTAATTAAGGAACTGTAAATTCCATCTGACCGGAGGGATCTTCGGCGTAGAAGTCGTTGAAGTAGTCGTCGCCGGAGGCCATTGACAGGGCAGGAGCGATAGCTGCTTCCTCTTCTGAATTGGAAACCTCTGCTGCAGCTGAGGAGTCAGAAGAAAGAGCTTCTGCCGTAACAGCGAGTTCGGGATGAGCATAGGCTTCTGCTGCGAGCTCGGCGTTGTAGTCTTCTATGGCAGGAACTACGGCATATTTGCCGCAGACATCACAGAAGGCGGCGAGACCGTTTATCGTGATAGCTTCGCGGCGCGGAAGCCTGTATGAAATGAGGTGTTCCCTGGCGGTGTAGGATGCCTCTGCATTGCTGCAGGGACCGCATATAAATTTTCCTCTTAAATTCGGTACTTTGAGCATAAATAAAATAACCCCCTCTATAATAAGGACCTATACACAATATCGAACAGCCGCACAAAACAGTACGGCTGTTCGATTGAATCAACTTATTCGATTTTACAATGACGGGAATAAAATGTCAAGCCTTTTACCAGACCTGAATTTCGTCAAGAGTTTTGCTGTAAGAGGGCATGAAATCCTGAAGAAATACTTCAACTTCTTCGAGCTCCATTGCCTTTAACGACTTCAAGGTCGCTGCTTCGGCACTTGAAAATTCGCTGTTGCCTGCCTTCTTCTCGTTGATGCATTTGATATAGGCGGAAAGCTTATCGGCGGCCTTTACGAGCTTTTTTTCGTAGGAAAAGGCATCATCCGGCATCATGACCTCGCTGTAGGATTCTTTCAGATAATCAGGCAGGAGGGTGAGCAGCTTTTCACAGGCGGTTTTCTCGATATCCTTGTAGGCATTGGCAATAGCAGGATTGAAGTATTTAACCGGAGTCGGCATATCGCCTGTGAGAATTTCGCTGACATCATGATAAAGACCGAAAAGCGCAGCTTTTTCAGGATTCAGCTTCTTATCGAATTTTTTGTTCCCGATAAGGGCAAGAGCGTGTGCGAGCATTGCGACTTCGAGGGAATGCTCGCTTAAATTTTCGTTGTCGGAATTTCGCATGAGTGCCCAGCGGTCAATCCAGCGCAGACGCGAGACCATAGCGAAGAAAGCATAATCCATTGTATTCACCCTATAAGGAACTGTAGATAAATAACTTATGCACACTTGCTTGTATAAACTTCCACTTGCTGCGTTATCGTCAATCAGCGTAGCTCGCTAC